>CBDURB010000421.1:0-1503 GCA_965369585.1 uncultured bacterium | reverse complement strand
TAACGCCAGGATACTGGGTGTGGCTCGAAGCTCAAAGTGCAGCGTACATCTACCACACCGATTGCGGGACGCTGGTCATCGCCACGAACCTGGCACAGGCTGCGGGCGCGGAGATCGACCCTCCTCCATCAGGTTCGCCGGGAGCCTGCGGCTCGTAGGTGTAGAGCCCGGGCGTTCCACCTCCGTATTAGCCGCAGCCCTGCCCTACGTTTGGGAACGGAGCCCGGGCAGGATGTCTGAGGCGTAGCGCTCCACGTGGGGCATGAAGTCGGCGAAGGCGGGGGTGATGGGGACGAGGAGGAAGTGGCGGGCGCCGGCGTCCGCGAAGTCCGCCAGGCGGCGGGCGCAGTCATCGGCGGTGCCCATCACGACGTAGCGGTCGACGATCTTCTCGAAAGGCTGGTTGTAGCGGCGTGAGAGGTCGGCGGCGGCGGTGCGCTTCGCCTCCTCGTAGCTGTCGGCCAGGCAGATGAACTGGTAGAGCGCGCCCTCGATGGCGGCAGGGTCACGGCCCGCTTCCTCGGCGACCTGTCGGACCTGAGCGAGACTGTCGCGGAAGCGTTCGGGGGAGAAGAGGTAGGGGAGGTAGCCGTCACCGAGGCGGCCGGCGCGGCGGATGGCGGCCTGGGAGCGGCCGGCGATCCAGATGGGGGGGCCGCCAGGCTGGGCGGGCTTGGGTTGGAGGGTGACGCCGTCCAGCACGGTGAAGCGGCCATCGAAGGAGACGTTGTCCTCGGTCCAGAGCCTTCGCAGGAGCTGGATCGCCTCGTCGGTGCGGGGGCCGCGCTGGTTGACGGGGACGCCGACGGCCTGGAACTCCTTAGGGTATTCGCCGCCGACGCCTATGCCGAGGGTGAGGCGGCCGCCGGAGATGACGTCCACGGAGGTGATCTCCTTGGCGGCGAGGGCGGCGGGGCGGAGGGGGAGAAGGAGGACGGCTGTGCCGAGCCGGATGCGATCGGTTGCGGCGGCGGCGGCGGCGAGGGTGGTGAGGGCATCGAAGGTGGGGAAATGGAAGAAGATGTGCTCTGAGGTCCAGACGGAGTCGTAGCCGAGCTCCTCGATGCGGGCGGCGTCACGCCACTGGTGGGGGTAGATGTTGACGCCGAACTGAAGGCGGTCAGGAGAGGCGCTCATGGTACCGGCCACAGGTTAACACAGGAGCGAAGGCGATAGAAAAGGCAGTGCTGGACAGCTACGGGCGCGGCGCGTACCATCGTGGCACAGGAGCGGGCGGCCGGACGGAGAAAGGAGTCGCATACAGTGGCGGAATACCCTGTTGTTTTCGACATTACGCGACCGGAGAAGTTCGAGCGGCCGCAGGTCTTCCTGCGAATCATCATCGTCATCATAATCTCGATCGTGACGAGCGCCGTGGGCTGGATCTTCGGCCTCGTCTACTTGGCCCTTCCCGTGCTGGCGGCGATCCTCATATCGAACCGGGGGACGGAGCGGTTTATCGAGGAGGATGGGCCCCGCGTGAGCGGCTGGCTGCGCTGGCTG
>CBDURB010000420.1:0-1506 GCA_965369585.1 uncultured bacterium | reverse complement strand
TCTCAAGCTCAGCCAGAGAACCGGCGAAGTTCTGGATGGTAAAAAGCAGCAGCACCAGGCCGAGGGCACCTATCAGCCCCTCGTACCATTTAACGGCTATATCTTTACTCCTCATCCAGATAACCAGCCACAGGACAGCGGCACCGGCGATTAGTCCGATGATTAACCACATAGGCATTTACCTCCTAACTCATCTGTCCGGCACCAATGGTGCTGTCTATACCGTATACGGGCAAGTCAAGGTGCCACCAGGCAGTCTGAGCCTCATCGGCTACTTCATTATCGGAGAAGTCGTCGTGGCGGCGTCCGCGGAGACCGTAGCCAAAGGCATCGTCCATGGTCCTTAAGAAGCCATTGAAAACCCCAGTGGTGGCAGTTATACTCTTGACCATCTCGTGTATGCCAGCCTCGTTGTACTTGGTGAAGGTGCAGGCGGCCAGGCAGCGGCCCGAGGCGCAGGCATTGGGATAGGACTTCCACAAGCGGCACTTACGGGAGTCCTCAGGGTACATCTCGTGGCCGGCATTGTGCCAGCCGCCCTGCATGATCTCCGCGTATGCCCCGGGGCGGTCCATGGGTGTCTGGCCAGGTATCCAGGGGGTGGCGTTCTCGGTGATATCCCAGGTGGGCGGGCCGTAGGGGATGGCATCGCCGCCACAGGTCTCGGCGCACTTCTCGCAGCTTTTACAGAACTCCCATAGGCCGGCGTCTATCGGCTTGGTGGGGGCCAGCGGCAGGTCAGTGACATAGCGGAAGATGCCTATCGTGGGGCCGTACTCCGGGGTGATGATGCGGTTGATTCGCCCTAACTCACCCTGGCCGGCCATTATACCGATAGCCGGGGCGATGCCGGTGCCGTTGCCGCCCTCGCTTAAGCAGACATAGCCCAGCTCCCGCAGGAACCTCTGGAAACGAACCTGGATCTGGGAGGCACGCTCATAGCGTATCTGAGTCATCAGAGAGGTGGGGTTGCGTTTCCACAGCTCCTGGGACTCCTGGTCGGTGATAGAGATAACCCACTTGGCGGCGGTGGGATGCCTGTGCTCCGAGGAAGTCTCAACAGGCTCGTTACCCGCCCAGGTCAGCTGTTCCCGGCCTCCGGGTTCCCAGGAGTAGAGAAGCTTCCTGGTATCGGCATCAATCTCCATCACGCCGACACTCAAACAACCGAACAAACGGCCGGCCGTCTGCATCATACGCGTCGCTTCCTCTGGAGTCCCCGTCCATTTGGTATCGGGGGGAGAGATATCACGTCCCCGGCTATCAAAAGCGTTGTTCCACCAATTGGATATGCTGGCAGCGGAGGCGCCTTCCTCCAAGGCGACGTCCCTGAGGGCGTAGCCCGGTTTGCCGGAGTCAAACCACTGGCCTTTCGTGGCGTTGCCCGCCGCTTGTAGTGCACCCCGTTCCTCGTCATTCATCAGCGAGCGGTAGTAAGAATTACCGGAGCCGCGCATGGTGTTGACTTCGCTGTAGGGCTTCATTGCCGCCCAGTCAACGCCGGAG
>CBDURB010000419.1:0-1516 GCA_965369585.1 uncultured bacterium | reverse complement strand
CGCCGCGCGCTCGCTTGGTCGATGTAGTTTCCGAAAGCCCCGGCAAGGTAGAGCGTCCATCTACGTCAGTCTTCACCCCTCCCATCTGGTAGTGCATGCCGGGTCGCACCGGCACGGGCTCCTTAATCAAGTCGACGCCCGCCAGGGTTAGGGCGAGTTCGTGGATCTGTGATAGGCGGCTAAGGATTAGCTCACGGCCCAGGTGCCGAAGATCCAGCAGAACACAGCCGTCAACGCCACGGCCTTCGTCTATCTCAACCTGCTCCGCGCGGGAGACAACGTCCCGGGATGCGAGCTCTAGCGCATTGGGAGCGTACTTGGACATGAAACGCTCGCCCGCGGAATCCAGAAGGTATCCCCCTTCACCGCGAGCCCCCTCGGTGATCAGTACGCCGCTGGGGTATAGCGTCGTGGGATGAAACTGGGTGAACTCCATGTCCATCAGCTTGGCGCCGGCGCGGTAGGCCATCGCCATCCCGTCGCCTGTGCAAATAAGGCTGTTGGTGGAGGGCTCGTACACGCGACCCAACCCTCCGGACGCAAGCACGACGGCTCCGGCCTGGATGGTGCGGAGAGTCCCGGAGCTGATATCCAGAACGACCACACCACGGCAGCGCCCATCCTCCACGACCAGAGAGGTGGCAAACCACTCGTCATGGGAGGTAATCCCGCCCTTTACCAGCTGTTCCCAGATCACATGAAGAATCGCGTGCCCTGTGATATCGGCCACGTAGCAGGTGCGGACGGCTCCCGCGCCTCCAAAAGGCCGAAGGGCCAAGCGGCCATTCTCGTTGCGATTGAACACGACCCCCATGTGCTCAAGTTCCAGGATATCTTGTGGCGCGTCGTCACACAGCACTTTGATGGCGTCCTGGTCGCCCAGATAATCGCTGCCCTTCACCGTATCGTAGGCATGCTTCTCGACGGAATCGTCTTCGCCGAATGCCGCGTTGATCCCGCCCTGAGCCGCCACCGAGTGGCTGCGAGTCGGAAATACCTTGGAGACCACAGCCACGTTGGCCCCTTCTCGTGCCGCTTCCAAGGCCGCCCGCATCCCCGCCAGGCCGCCGCCGAGGACTACGACATCGTATTTAAGTAGCTGCTCGTCTGTGTTGAATGACATGCGCTGAATTCTCCATCCTATCCCCGCCTGGACGATCCGTTGGCATCACCCAGAAGACCCAGAACACGAGGATCCCTATGAGACCAAATCTCAAGAATACCTACAATAGCAGACCACGAAGAAAGTGAATAACCCTCGGCTTTACCTTTGTTCGTGACACAATAGGATTTTCTCAAATCACGTCGTCAAACATTGATTAACTTGACGCCGCAGGCGGGCCGACATTTCCATCCAATGCTATACGAGATGACATGAGGATGGCATGAGGGCGCAATGAATGATCGCATGAAATCTTAGGCTATGTGGCTGTGGTATTGGCCGGGAAGAATTCCAAGTAGGCCTTGGCCGTGAGCCGCTCCGGGTTTATGTACCAGTATTCGGGTGGATGAGAAA
>CBDURB010000418.1:0-1517 GCA_965369585.1 uncultured bacterium | reverse complement strand
AACCTGCCCGCCATCGAAATAGGCCTGAGGCATCTTGAGAACGTGGGCATAGGGGCCATATCCGATCGGGTGACAGCTCTCACAGGCTGGCTGCTGGACCAACTGCTGGCCCTTCGTCATCCCAACGGTGTGTCGCTGGTCAGGGTCTACGGCCCAACCAACACCCACATGCGTGGCGGCACCATCACCGCCAACTTCTACGATCCGGACGAGCGGTTGATAGACCACAGGCGCATCGAAGAGTTGGCCAGCGAAGCTCGCATCTGTCTTCGCTCCGGATGCTTCTGCAACCCCGGCGCGGGCGAGGTGGCGCACGGTCTCACGAAAGAGGAGATGGAGGAGGGCTTCAAGAACAGGGAGCGCATGACGTTCGAGCAGTTCCTGACCGTTCTTGAGCGCATTGGGGACAAGAGCGCCGGGGCCGTCCGAATATCCCTGGGCCTGGCGTCTAACTTCGACGATGTATACCGGGTTGTGGAGTTCGCCCGGGGGTTGCTGAACCGCAAGGCGTCGCAGGTCTGACATCGCCCCACAGGTTCGCCTTACCGCCATGCCTCATGTATAATTCAGCCCCGAACGACTGTTTCTAGGGGTGAAGACATGAGGCTGGCCATATGAGATTGGAAGGTAAGGTTGCTCTTATCAGCGGCGCAGCCAAAGGCATGGGCGCCGTGGAGGCCCGATTATTCGCGGCAGAGGGCGCGAAGGTAGCCATCGGCGACATCCTGGAAGATGAAGGCAGGAAGCTGGAAGCCGAGATCGCGGGATCCGGCGGCGAGGCTCTCTTTGTCAAGCTGGATGTCACTAGCGAGGAGGCCTGGATGAAGGCCGTCGCCGATGTGGTGGCCCGTTTTGGCAGGCTGGACATCCTGGTGAATAACGCCGGCATCTACAGGCTGGCCCGCGTCGAGGACACCACCGAAGAGGGCTGGGACACCGTGTTGGATGTCAACGCCAAGGGCGTGTTCCTGGGCACCAAGACCGCCATCCCTGCAATGAGAAGCTCTGGTGGGGGCTCGATAATCAACATTTCCTCCATCGCCGGTCTCATAGGCAGCCCTCAGTCCTCCGCCTACAACGCCTCCAAGGGCGCGGTGCGTCTGCTGACCAAGGCCACCGCCATCCAGTACGCGTCGGAAGGCATCCGCGTCAACTCCGTTCATCCGGGTCCCATCGCGACGGAAATGCTGGACCTTGTTTTCCCCGACCAAGACATGCTCGAGAGCCGTATGGCCCAGATCCCCATCGGACGCATGGGCACAGCCGACGACGTGGCCAACGGCGTGCTGTTCCTGGCCTCCGACGATTCGTCCTACATGACGGGCAGCGAACTGGTCATCGACGGCGGCTTCACCGCAGCCTGATTTTCGGTTAGCGGCACGACCGCAGATTCATGATTCAAACGAGAACGTGGAAACCACTGGAAAGGACTGAAGAATGGCATCCAATGGAAAGGTAGCAATCGTCACGGGAGCGGGCAGCGGCGTCGGGAGATTCAGTGCGCTGGCCCTGTACGA
>CBDURB010000417.1:0-1528 GCA_965369585.1 uncultured bacterium | reverse complement strand
TTCAGGTATCCGGATCTGATCTTCCTCCTCGATCTCGATCCCGCCGTGGCGATGGCCCGCATCCGCGCGCGCGGTACAGCCCTTCAGCCGCACGAGTCCGAGGTCTTCCTCTACGAGTTGGGCCGTGGCTACGAGCATGTCTGCACCCTCTTCCAAGAACGGCGCGGCATCCCACTGACCAGGATTCGTGTTGACCAGGTGCCTCTGGACGAGGCGGTGCAAATCGTCGCCGACGGAGTGCTGGAGCACGTCTCGGCTAGGGTCAACATCAAAACAACGGACAGACTACAGCCCGGCACCATCGATGTGATCGCCACCACTATGTCCGGTTCGATTCAGGACCAGCGCAACGTCCAGCGGATCGGACCGGAGTTCCAGTCGCGGACGTCGCGGCGGGTGTGCGTCCACCTGGCCGACAGTCATGCCGAGGCGCAGGCGATCGCGCACGCTGTCGTGGCCGAGGGTGGTCGCACGATCATATCGGCGGGCGGCGCCGGCACGTTCAACGCGGTGCTGGAGGCGGCCCACCTACGTGGGACTGTGCCGTCGGACCTGCGCCTGGCCTTTCTACGGAAGGGCTCCGCCAACCTGATAGGCAAGACGCTAGGTATCCCGGAGCAGCTCCCCGCTGCGGTAGAGGCTATCCTCCAGAGCATTGACTCCGACCGCTGTGTCCTGGCTGATATCCTGGCCGTGGAGACGACCGAACCCGAAGGTCGGGTACTGCGCCGGCACCTGGTGGGATTTGGCGGCTTGGGAGTGTTCGGCGATGTGCCGCGTTTCACCGAGAGCCGCCTAATCAAAGTATACAAAGGCGTCCTCGGCTCGCTCCTGGGTGACCTGGGTCCATTCTTCATCGGCTTGGCCCTGGCAGCGGGGCGGTGGCAAGTGCTGCGCCTCCTCGGGCGTGTTCCCCCCATGTCCCTGACACTGGATGATCACCACAGCCCGCCGGAAATCTGGGGCGCAGTGATGGTGCTGAACGGCGACCTGGGAGCCGATTTCCCTCTGGGCCGGGGCCTACCTCTGGGAAGCGGATCATTCCGCGTCATCGCACTTCCGTACAGGGGACTCCGCCGGGCGCTGCGACAGATGAAGGCGGCGCAGCTTGGCACGATCCTCGACGAGCCCGAGAGCTACGGCGCTATAGTGAGGACCGTTCGCCACCTCACCGCACGGCCTACCAAGGCGCTTCCGTACATGATCAACGTGGACGGCGGCCGGATGCTTACACGGGGAGAGGTGCGCATATCGGTGTCCGGCCAGGTGCGACTGGTCAGCGGTCGTGAAGCCTAGATCATCACATCCAGATGTGAGCAGTCTTATGTCGGCAGTCAGATCTCGCTGGCTGCCAGTCTGACAACCGACTAGTAACCAAGGAGAGAGCCCTATGGAGACCATAGGCCAGATGTTGGAGAAGTCCGAGCGAGAGCATGGCCCGCGTGTAGCTCTCAAGATGCGTAAGGGGCTGCACCTGGAGAAGTACACCTACCATCACTTGTGGCAGCATGCACAATGCACGGCTGGC
>CBDURB010000416.1:0-1548 GCA_965369585.1 uncultured bacterium | reverse complement strand
ACTCCTCTCCCCCTTCCGTACTGGAGATCTCGATGCGAGAGTCCGGCGGCCGCTGCACGAGCACCCACTCGCCTTCAAACGTCTCGCCGTCCGTCTCGGTCGTTACCCTGTAGGTGATCTTCGCGATGATACCCTCCGCCGACTCTCCGGCGAGCGCCGCCAGGTCTTCAAGGGCCCCGCCACCGCCGCCATCGCCATCGCCATCGCCATCGCCACCATCGCCGTCGCCGTCACCGTCGCCGTCTTCGCCCCCGTTGCCACCGTCGGCCCCGGGCGTCTCGTCAGCCTGGGACGTTTCACCGTCACCGTCACCGCCATTGCAGGCTACGGCAGCGAAAGCCAGTAGCCCAACCACCAACAAGGCAGCGAAGAGCTTCAGCACCGCGAATCGACCGCTCATCAACATAGCAACCCTCTCCTATCCGGCCCGTCTTATCACCCTGTTAAAACGCACGCCCAGGGAAAAAGATTAAACGTTGTGGGGCTTGCGCCAGCCGCTAGACCGCTTCGAGCCGGCGGAGGAACTCCTCCACTGTCCGGTTGAACAGGGCCGGGTCGTCCAGGTGAGGAACGTGCGCGGCGCCGGACACCACCAGCAGCTCCGAGCCCTGTATCCCCCGCTGAAGCCGTTCGCCCACAGGAGGCGGCCAGAACGGGTCGAACTCGCCCTGCACGATGAGCGCCGGCACTTCGATGCGATGCAGCTCCCCCGCGCGGGCGGGAAACGGCACCAGGTCAGGCCCCGAGCCGGTGATGCCGTCAGGCGAGCCGCTCTCCAGGACCAGGGCCCGCACCAGATGGGGCCACTCCAGCGCCAGCTCCAGGGAGAGCAAGGCGCCGTACGAGCAGCCGCCGACGTATGCGCTCTCGATCCCCAGATGGTCGAGCAGGCCCCGAAGGTCGTCGCGCCACGTCTGCCACGTGTGGCCGCCCCCAGGATCGCTGGATCGGCCGCAGCCACGACGGTCCCACACGACCACCTGCCACCGTTTCGCCAGGGGCCCAACGTTGGGCAGCCAGTGGCTAGTATCCGTCCAGCCGCCGTGGGAGAGAACCAGGGGGATGCCCTCGCCTTGAACCTCGTAGTAGATGTGCGCCCCGTTCACCTCTGCCTGTGGCATCACACAGCCTCCTCCTGTGGTTGCCCCGATCGGATCGGGGGTCGCCTGAGCGTCTCGCGGGCGAAGATGGCGAATAGCATGGCAACGCTCACGAGCACGATCGCGTTGAAGGTGAGCGCCGGTCCGAACCCGACGAGGTCGGCGAGCCCGCCCAGCGCCACCGGCCCGATGACGAACCCCGCATCGCCGAAGGTTCGGTACAGCCCCATCGTGATCCCGCGCATACCCGGCGGCGCGATGTCAGCAGCGTAGGCGGCCGGCGCCGGCCCCAGTATGCCGGTGCCAAAGCCGTGGATCACGGCCGCCATGATGAACATCCACACTTGCCCCGAAAGCGCGAACAGCACCAGGGCCACCCCCGTCACCAGCGCGCTAGGAACGATCACCGCCTTGCGTCCCAGCTTATCGATCATGGTTCCCCCAGGCG
>CBDURB010000415.1:0-1567 GCA_965369585.1 uncultured bacterium | reverse complement strand
CCAACGACTTCTGGTCAAAGAACGTCCTCCCAGTCATCATCGACCCAGTCAGATCGCTGAACGAACAATTCGACATCAGGCTCTATAGCCAGTTCCCCCTTGTGGAGAGACGCTACATCAACGATTGTGGCGAGGTCGTGACGTGTCGCGGCCATGGCTACTTGGCCGAGAACGAACAGCTGCGGGCGGTGGGCAACCTGGCTCTGCGGGCCTTCTACCAAGTAATCCCTAGGCCAGTGGGGACGGCCATAAGCCGCCCGATGGGTTGGCTCCTGGACCGACTTGGCTGGGCGTATCCTTCCGTGGATAGCCAGGGCTTCCATACGTTAACCAAGAGACAATTTAGCGTGTTTCTAGATGACATCGAGGGCCGAAAGGCGCTGGGGCGCATCCATGTGTTGCACCTGTTATTGCCCCATCAGCCACTCGCCTTCAACGAAGAAGGGAAGGCTCTCACGTCTCCTGGCTCGTATCGACAACAGGCGATGTTCGTGGACGTTTTGGTTGGCGAGTTTGTAAGCAGGTTAAAGAGAGAAGGCATTTTTGATGAGTCAGTCATTGTCCTCACAGGCGACCACGGCCCGCGGCCCTTCTACCCTTCACCAGAGATACCCCCGAAAGACTTCATCACGGATGTGCCGCTCGTGATTCATGCCCCGGGCTTAAGTAGCTATGTATCCGATGTGGACTACCAGCACATAGACTTCGGATCGACCTTGAGGGATGTGCTGGGGTTGCCACCGCCTGACGACACGGAAGGGGTCTCAGCCTTCGACAAAGAGCGGCCGCTGCGGGACAAGCTGTTTTATGCCAACCCGTGGGCCTACACCTACAGCCCTGAGGACGGTAGCTGGCATGTCAGCCAGTACAGCCCTGAGGATGGTAGCCGGCGTGTCCTCCAGGAGGAGTGATGTCCAGAATTCTCGTGGGCAAGAAATGGGAATTGGTGCGGGGCAGGTTGACGGCTTGCCGGACGGGGCGCTTCAACCTGGAAGGCGGCACGGCGGTGAGCATGCAGCGAGAAGAGGCGCTGGCGGAACACCTTCAGCTTTCGCGAAAAAAATCCGACGCGGCGGCAGCCGCGACGCAAGTTAACTGATAAACTAACGGGGACGTTTTTAACACTTGGAAAAGATGCTGCCTACTAAGAGCAAGAAGCCAAAGCCGGCCAACTGGCCTATTTCTGGCGAGGGTGCGCCGGAGATGCCACAGGACGGCTCCGGCGCGCCTGTCCCGGAAGGCGCGGAGGCCTCTTTCGCGGTGGACGCCTACCCAACCTCGGCCGTCAAGCGGTGGTTCGATATAATCGTGGCCTCGCTTGCCCTGGGCGTCCTCGCACCGATCTGGCTCCTGGCCCTGATCCTCATTAAGCTTGACGGTCCTGGGCCTGTCATCCTCAAGCAGAAGCGAGTCGGGCTGGGCGGACGACAGTTCATCTTCTACAAGTTCCGTACTATGGTCAACGGCGCGGAGAACGGCATCTCTGATCGAATTCCTAAGGGTGACCTGACAAAGCTCCTCCTTAGCCCTCGTGAGCGCAACCCCAGCGTTACGAAGATCGGATGGG
>CBDURB010000414.1:0-1575 GCA_965369585.1 uncultured bacterium | reverse complement strand
AGCCAGGGCTCTTCTGCAGCAACTCCGTGCACCAGCGGTCAACCTCTTCGTCCAGCTTGTCCAGGGGCACGACGGCGTTGACCAGCCCCATCTCCAGCGCTTCCTGGGCGGAGTAGCGGCGACAGAGCATCCATATCTCCTTCGCCTTCTTGGCGCCGACGACGTGGGTCAGGTAGGCGACGAGGTAGCCGGAGGCAGGGCTGCCGATGCGCGGGCCCACCTGGGCGAAGGTGGCGTTCTCCGAGGCGATGGTGAAGTCGCTGAAGTAGGCGAGGTGGTTGCCGCCGCCGATAGCGTAGCCGTTGACGCGGGCGATCACGGGCTTCATGCAGTCCTCGATGCCGGCGTGCGGGTCCAAGGGCGCGGGGCCCGCGGCTCCTTCCCGTTGAACCTCCTGGAGCCAGCGGACGTCGCCGCCGGCGCAGAAGGCGCGATCACCGGCGCCGGTGATGACGATGACGCCGATCTCGGGGTCGGCGCAGGCGTCCTCGACGGCCTGGCGCATTTCGGCGAGCGTCTGGCCGGTGAAGGCGTTCATCACATCGGGGCGATTAATGGTGATCCAGGCGGCGCCGCGGACGCGGCCGTGCTTCTGGAAGAGGATGTCCTGGTATTCGCTCATGAGGTCTCCTTGCGCTGTTCGGCAGGCGAAGGGCTTGTGGTGCCCCCAGCGGGATTCGAACCCGCGGTCTCCACCTTGAAAGGGTGGCGTCCTAGGCCGCTAGACTATGGGGGCATCGTTCTGGACGCGTGCGGCGAGCCCGATGGCATTCTACGGGATGGGGAGCGCGAGTGACAAACGGTGGGGGTGACCACCCGTTGACAGCCGCCCCGTCCAGGGGCGCGATTCCTACGCCAGCCCCATCTCCCTCTCGGCACGGTCCAGCAGCTTATGGTATCGCTCGTGGGCCCCGGGACCCATTACCTCCGCCTCCACCTGCTCGAACCGCTCCTCCAGCTCCCGCTGATCGTCCGCGCTCAGCACCTCATCGGCCATCGGGAACAGCACGTTCTCTTCCTTCCAGATGTGGTGTCGCAGTAGGTGTATGTACGCGCGCACGTTCTCTTCTATGATGCCTGCCGCCGCCTCGTCGCCCCCGTCGTAGGCTCCGATCGCGTCGTCTATCGCCCCGATGTACTCCCGGCCCATGTCATGCTCCTCCAACATGACCCCCAGCGGCCCTCCTTCCCTTGACACGCCCCGCTCCTCGAGACGCGGGAAGAGGTTAGCCTCCTCCTTACCGTGGTGGCACTTGTCCGCGAAGTTCCGCACGAAATCCACTGCCTCCCGGAAGAGCCCCGCCGGGACACGCTCACCCGCCCGCAACTGCTGAGCGGCCGTCTCAAGCACAGCCAGCATCCTCTCAATTGCCCGGTGCTCCTCCGTCAGCACTTCCGTCGCTCTCAACTCTTCATCCTCCGTTCCGCTACATTCGAGCCTCTCACCTCACGTCGCTTAGGATACATTCCCGGCACCCCGGAGGTCACTCCGCACTCCAGTCACAGCCCCGACAAGGCTCGCATTGACAGCCGCCCCGCGCAGGCGCACAATCGCGGCGGCGAAGTTTGCGGGGG
>CBDURB010000413.1:0-1625 GCA_965369585.1 uncultured bacterium | reverse complement strand
AATCGGGGCGCGGCAGGCCCCCAGAGCGCACCAAGAGCGCTAAGGCTGGATATTCTGATTGACCCGGAAGAAGTTGGTGGGGTCGTACTTCCTTTTCAATGCCACCAAACGGTCGTACTTTTTGGGGCCGTAAGCCGCCTTCACTCGGTCCTGGCCCTCGTTGCTGAGGAAGTTAACGTATACGCCGAGGGTGTACGACTGCATGGCGGTATCGAAATCGCGCGCCCAGGCGATGTGTTTGTCTGAGTCCTCGTCCGTCCAGGAAGCGTTTATGTTAATGGCATGCCTGGCGTTTCGGTGGCTATAGGCGCAGGCGTCCTCCGGCACCCGGCCGGCGGCGCCGCCGAGCTGAAACAGGGCTACCACCGAATGGGGCGACGTGATGTTCTCGGAATGGGCCACGATGGTATCGATAGCGGGGTCAGTCAGCGGAGGCAGGTCTTCAGATTTCCAGTAGTAGTTGCGGCCCGCCGGTTGGGTCGCGTCGAATACGCTCTGGTGATCAGTAAACAGGTGGGGCCCAAGTGTGTCAGCCGCAGGGGCGCCGTAGTCGCGCAAGCGGCTAAGCACCTGATCGCCCTGCTCCAGAGGGCCTATGTAACAAGCGAAGACGAGGATCACCGGCTTGCCATCGAGTTCCTGAGGAAGCAATGGCGATGGTGGCGCGATACGAAGAGCGGGGATGACAGTGAGCTCTTCCGGCGCATCGACAAGGATGTCCCGGACCAGACTCAGTACCTCGCGAGCCTTTTCCATAGGATGGGCAATCACCCCGGAGTAGACGGTGGGGCCGACGGGATGCGCTTGATACTCAAAGGAGGTGACGATGCCAAAGTTCCCACCTCCTCCCCGGATGCCCCAGAAGAGGTCGGGATTATCATTTGGGCTCGCCTTCACCAACTCCCCTTCGGCGGTGACCACGTCCGCTGAGAGGAGGTTGTCAACCGTTAGGCCGTATTTGGGTGTGATCCACCCGAATCCGCCGCCCAGGGTCAGGCCAGCGATTCCGGTGGTGGTAACGATGCCAGCAGAGACGGCGAGTCCGAAGGCCTGGGTCTCATGGTCCAGGTCTCCTAATCTCGCCCCGGGCTGAGCCCGAACGATCCGCCGCTGGGTGTCCACATGGACACCTTTCATCAGGGATAGGTCAATTAGAAGGCCGTCATCGCAAAGAGCCAGGCCAGCCACGTTATGCCCGCCTCCACGGATGGACACCAGGAGCTCATGCTCGCGGGCAAAACGGACGGCCTGGATGACGTCGGCGGTGCCGGTGCAGCGGGCGATGGCTAGGGGCCGCTTATCGATCATGGCGTTCCAGATGGCTCGGGCATCATCGTAGGCGGCGTCGTCCCGCGTCAGTACGGGGCCGTGGAGCATCTGGCGGAGCTCTTCAATGGCGGCGGCTGCGTCATTCATGGGTGACCCTCCTGTGAGCTAATGGCGACAGTATACATCGAGGGCCGCAGCGAACGCCAGGCGGGTGCATGCTCGACAAGCGCAGGGGAGTGCCGCTGTCGCCAGGCGTCTTCGCCCTGGGCGTGACGCTGCGGTAGGGGGGCATGACACCCGGGTGCCGTTGACAGCCGCCCCGTGCAGGCGGGACAATCGGGAAGCGGCAGGCTCCG
>CBDURB010000412.1:0-1648 GCA_965369585.1 uncultured bacterium | reverse complement strand
CGCTCCACGGCGTGCGCTCCGGCAGGAAGTGGACGCCCTCCACCAGCGAGTCCGTAGTCGCCAGCACCAGCGAGTCGCCTCCGCCTTTGGCGGACCACGCCGCCGCGTCGTCGCCGATACCAACGACGAGCGACTCCGGGCGGTCGGCCCCCACGGCCTTCGCCAGCCGCTCTATCAGCCCGAACTCGCCTATCTCGGAGACGTTCACGGCCCCCATTATACGGTGCCGCCGCTCTGTGACCATCTACGCATCTCGGCGCGGATGCCGTAGAATAGGTGCCGCTATGGAACCGCGCATCCAGTACGCCAAGACTCAGGACGGGGTGAGCATCGCCTTCTATACACTGGGGAAGGGGATGCCGCTTGTGTACACGGTCCTGGGTCAATTTGGCCACATCCAGTTAGAGTGGCAGTGGCCTGCGCATCGCCGTTGGCTTGACCGCCTGGCGGAGAAGCGGATGGTCGTCCGGTACGACGGCCGGGGTAGCGGGCTGTCCGACCGCGACGTGACAGATTATTCGCTTGAGGCACACCTGCTTGACCTGGAGGCCGTTGTAGACCGGCTGGGCCTGGAGAGGTTCGCTCTGTTCACGCTTAGTCCCATAGGGCCAGTGGCAATCGCATATGAGGTGCGATACCCGGAGCGGGTGTCGCACCTCATCCTCTGGTTGACGTGGGCGCGGGCCTCCGACTACATGAGCTTGCCGCAGCTTGAGGGATTGCTCGGACTCATCGACAAGGACTGGCAGATGTTCACGGAGACCACGGCGCATTCACTGCTGGGATGGTCGGAAGGTGAGCACGCACGCTGGTGGGCTGCGTTGTTTAGAGAAACCACCACGCCGGAGGCCATGCGGGCGGCTACCGCTGCTAGCAGTGAGTTTGACGTTAGATCCCTGCTCCCTGAGGTCAGGTCGCCGACGCTGGTGCTTCACCGCCGCGAGGTTGTTGCGTTGGACGTGGCCATTGCCAAGGGTCTCGCCTCCCGAATACCGGACGCCCGACTGGTAGTCGTGGAGGGAACGTCGATGGTGCCGTCCGTGGGTAACATCGAGCCTGTGCTTAGAGCCATTGACGAGTTCCTGGGCGAAGGCGAAGAGGCCGCGAAGGCTCCCGGCCTAGCGCCGGAAGACATCCACACCATCCTCTTCACCGACATCGAGGGCTCAACCGCCCTCACCCAGCGCCTCGGCGACGCCAAAGCCCGTGAGCTTCTGCGCGAGCACGAGCGCATCGTCCGAGAGGCCCTGAAGGCGCACGGCGGCTCCGAGGTGAAGACGATGGGCGACGGCTTCATGGCCTCCTTCTCCTCCGCCACCAAGGCCCTGGAGTGCGCCATCGCCATGCAGCGCGCCTTCGCGAAATGGAACGCTGGTAGGGGCGGTTCACGAACCGCCCCAGCGCCCGAACCCATCCGTGTCCGCATTGGACTCAACGCCGGGGAGCCCATCGCGGAGGATGAAGACCTGTTCGGCACGGCGGTCAACCTGGCGGCGCGGATCTGCGCCCACGCTGAGGCGGGTCAGATTCTCGCTCCCATCGTCGTCAGGGAACTGGCCGCGGGCAAGCAGTTCCTGTTCGCCGACCTGGGCGAGACATCGCTCAAGGGGTTCGACGAGCCGGTGCGGCTGTATGAGGTGAGCTGGAA
>CBDURB010000411.1:0-1649 GCA_965369585.1 uncultured bacterium | reverse complement strand
ATCGAGGCTGGAGCTGGATCGGCCGGGGCCCTCCTATACGGCCGACACGCTGGAGGGGCTAAGGGATGATCGTCCTGAGGACGAGCTGTTCTTCCTGCTGGGGGAGGACGCCCTGATGGACCTTCCGAACTGGGCGCGCCCGCAGCGCATCCTGGAGCTGGCGAGGCTGGCGGTGGCGCGGCGGGCGGACACCTCGCCGGAGGCGCTGGGGGAGGCGGAACGGCGGTTGCCGGGGCTGGGGGAGCGTGTCGTCTGGCTGAAGATGTCCGTGGTAGCGGTGAGCGCCACGGAGATACGGGAGCGGGTGCGCGAGGGCCAGCCGATAGGCGACCTGGCGCCGGCTACGGTGGAGGAGTACATCCGGGAGCAGGGGCTGTACCGGGAATAGGTCAGTCAGATTAGGGGAAGAGGGCGGTCTGGATCTCCTCCATGCGGTCTACGGCCAACGTGTGGCCTTCGCCCGGATAGAAGCGGGCGCGGCTATTCGGGATAGCACTGGCTAGGTGGCGGCCCATGGACGGAGACACGGTTACGTCGGCTTCACCGTGCCATATGTGCACCTCCATCTTGATCTCCTCCAAGCTGAATCCCCAGGGGCGGGCCAGCAATGAGAGATCCCAGGCGGGACCGCGGCTGCCGTGGCGGAAAGCTTCGGCGATGTCGTCTAGAAAGGTCTGCCTTACCTCCGGCCTGGCCAGGACGGCCTTATCGATAGGGGGAAGGCGGGCGCTGATCTTGTCGAGGAGGCGACCCGCGTCGTGGCGCGCCTGGCGGCCGATCCACCACATGGCGAGGCGGGTGAGCCAGGGCAGCCGGGGGGCGAGAGCGAAGAAGACGCGGCTGGAGCGGCGCATGCCGTCGGTGGCGCCGGGCGTGTGGAGGGGGCTCATGCCGCTGACGATGGCTACGGAGGTTAAGCGGTGGGGGATGCTGAAGGCACAGGCGGCGGCGTAGGGGCCACCACCCGAGAGGCCGATCACGGGAAAGCGATCAGCGCCGAGGATGTCGGCTGCCTCGACCAAGTCGTCGGGCCAGTCGGCTATGGTGCGCCCGGGCTTGAAGTCGGAGAGGCCGATGCCCGGCCGGTCCAGAGCTATGATACGGATCCCCAGGCGGGCGGCGACCTTATCGGCGATCCGTGCCCCAAGGCGCGAGCCGGGGAGGCCGTGCAGGAAGAATTCGGTCGTACCGTCGGGATCGCCGTAGACCGCAAACCCGAGATTCCGGCCGTCGCGTAGGGGGAGAGTTTGGTCCCTGTTAGGCCCCGGCATGCGGGGAATCTAGCAGGTTCAAATGACGTAAGTCAAACGGATTCGGGCGCCGCGTTCGGCGGCCCAGTCCGCCATCGTCGCCAGCTCCCGCAGGCGGTCAGGCAGCTCCGGGAAGTCTGCGGCGAGCTCGCGGAGCTGCTCAGTCGCCTCGATCTCCTGAGCCACCTGGCGGGCGCTCTCCGCCAGGGGCGCTGGGTCCTGCCACATCGTCTCCAGAGCCTGCTCCTCGGCCGCGCTCTCGGTGCGGGCGTCAGCGAAGGTCAGCAGGGGTGCTAGGTTGATCTGGAGCTGCCGCTTGAGGATGCGAGCGGCTTTAGACAGGGGATGGCTGGAGCCGTAGCGCTCCGAGTGGGCGAAGGAGATGAAGTAGACGATGTC
>CBDURB010000410.1:0-1658 GCA_965369585.1 uncultured bacterium | reverse complement strand
AGTCTAGGCGCGCGGAAGCCCGCTTGCAAGCCATAGCCGTGGCCGAACGCCGGGACGTCGAACGGGTCGCCCGAGGGATCATAGAGGGCGCTTCCCGCGAATTCCCAGGGTTGTCCCTGCGTCTCGACTTCGAGACGCCTAGGGACGAGCACGAGGATGCCTACCTCTGGATCACGCCGGAGACCGACGATAGAGAGGAGATCAATGACATCTGGGGCTTCATCATTCAGATGGTGCAGGACGCGTATCAAGAGCACGACATCTATATTTTGGCCCGCATGCGCGGCGTAGGCGTTATCCTGCGTGATCGTCCTTCGGACCAAGATTGATGCGGGTGCCGGAGCCGATGAACAATCATCCGCATCCGAGACAGGCTCGTCGCGGGAAGGAGCCATGGAAGAGCCCGTCGGGACCCGGCCCTCGGTGGTCATAGTCGGTGCGGGATTCGCTGGCCTGAGGGTGGCTCGGGGCTTGAGTCGCGCGCCCGTGGACGTGACCATCCTGGACCGCCACAACTACCACACCTTTGTCCCGCTCCTGTACCAGGTAGCCACTGCCGGGCTGGAGCCGGAGGAGATCGCCCAGCCGATACGCCGTATCATCCGCGGCGTCGCCAACCTACGCTTTCGCCTGACCACAGTCACGGGCGTGGACATGGCCCGCCGTGTCGTCACTACCGATTCCGGCGAGGTGAGGTACGACTACCTGGTGCTGGCGGCCGGCAGCGCCACCAGCTACTTCGGCCAGGACTCGGCTGTGCAGGTGACCTCCGCCCTGCGCGACCTGGACGACGCCGAGAGGTTGCGCGACCGAATCCTCAGCGCCTTCGAGACGGCGTCAGCTGAGGAGGACCCTGACCGTCGCCGACAGTTGATGACGCTCATCGTGGTGGGCGGCGGGCCCACGGGTGTGGAGTTGGCCGGTGCCCTGGCCGAGCTGCGGCGGCACGCCCTGCCGCACGATTACCCGGACCTGGACCTCTCATCGGCGCGTATCCTTCTCCTGGAGGCCACAGACCGTATTCTGCCCGGCATGCCTCCCGACCTACAGGCCAAGGCCCAGGCCAAGCTCAGCGAGCTGCGGATTGAGATCCGTCTGGGAGCGCCCGTGGCTCACGTTGATGCGAACGGCGTCACCCTGAGCGACGGCGAGATGATCCCGGCTGGCGCCGTGATGTGGGTGGCGGGCATGCGGGCGCCGCCTCTGGCCGAAGCCGTGCCCACAGCCGGGGACTCGGCCGGCCGCCTCGTTGTCTCTGAGGCGCTGCATCTGCCCGGCCAGCCGGAGGTCTACGCTATTGGGGACATCGCCCATGTGGGCCACCCCGAGACCCGGCCGCATCCTATGCTGGCTCCGGTAGCCATTCAGCAGGGTGCCCTGGCGGCGGAAAATATCCTGCGCAGCCTGGCCGGCAAGCCGCCAAAGCGTTTCGTCTACAAGGATCGGGGCACCATGGTCACCATCGGCCGCAACGCCGCCATCGCCCACATCTTCGGCCTCCGGCTGAACGGCTTCATCGCCTGGCTCATCTGGCTGACCGTGCACCTGGTGTGGCTCATCGGCTTCCGCAACCGGATGCTGGTGCTGGTAAACTGGGTCTGGAACTACTTCACTTACGATCGTGGGGTGCGTCTCATTAGACGAACCGCAAACCGCCA
>CBDURB010000409.1:0-1659 GCA_965369585.1 uncultured bacterium | reverse complement strand
GGCGGCGGTGGCGGTGGCGGTGGCGGCCGACCCTTCGGTGGCGGCGGTGACGGCAAGGCGCGAGGCGGCGGATACGGCGGACGCTCCCAGCAACCACAGCCACGGCCGGATAGCGGCGGTTTCCGGCGCAGCCCTGGCGATCCTCTACCGCCTCCTCCCAGCCCCCCCGGGAGGCGCTGGTAGAATATAGCTGCGGAGTCGCTCTATGCCCATAAAGGTCGTTGTCAGCGGCACAGGCAAAATGGGCCGTCAGGTCCTGGCGGCCGTATGCGCCGAGTCCGACCTGAAACCTGTGGGTGTCCTCTCTCGCATCGCCGCCGAAGAGTACCTGCCGCTCCCTGACGGCTCCGATCTCATCCCCTTCGGCGCAGACCCTGCCGGCCTGTTCGCCCGCACCCGGCCTGATGTCGTAGTAGACTTCACTAACGCGGATCACACCCCCGCGGTGGCCCGTGAGGCGCTGGAAGCGGGGGCGCGTCTCGTCATCGGCACCTCAGGCCTCTCCGAAGCGTTCCTGAATGAGCTTGATCGCGAGTGTCGCGAACGTAAACTTGGCGCTGTAGTCGCGTCCAACTTCGCCCTGGGCGCCGTCGTGATGGCCCACCTTTCAAAGGTCGCCGCCCGCTTCTTCGATCACGCCGAGATCATTGAGATGCACCACGAAAGCAAGGTCGACTCCCCATCTGGGACGGCTTTGGCCACCGCCCGCGGGATGGTTGAAGGCCGCAAGGGGCGCTTCCAGCGGCCACCCACACAGCGCGAAACGCTTGAGGGCACCCGCGGCGGTGCCGTTGACGGCGTCACCATCCACAGCGTGCGTCTCCCCGGCCTGGTCGCCCACCAGGAGGTGATCTTCGGCGGGCTCGGTGAAACCCTCACCATCCGTCACGACTCCAGCAGCCGCGAAGCGTTCATGCCGGGCGTGATACTGGCGATAAAGGACGTGATGGAGCGTCAGGACGTCGTCCACGGCCTGGAGAGGTTGGTCGGCCTGGAATAGCCCGCGTCGATCCATGAGGCCCAGGTCGCCGGACCATAGCACACAGAGACCTTGATTTGTGACCCCAAGAGGATGCTATCATTCTGACCAAGGGGGCTTGAAACGGAGTAAGTCATGGCTGGCAAGACGATAGTCGTCCTCGGCGGTGGCGTCGGTGGCTTAGTGGCCGCCAACCGCCTGCGGAGGTTGCTTCACCGCGAGCACCGCGTCGTCCTCGTAGACCACAACGTCTGGCACAGCATTGCAACCGCCTATACCACCGTCATGCTGGGCCAGAAGGTCGCCGCGCAGATCAGCCGCGACCTGCGCCGCCTCAACCGGAAGGGGATCGAGTTCATCGCCGACGAAATCACCGGCATCGACCCCTCCAAGAAGACCGTGCACCTGACCGGGCAAGAGCTCACATACGACTACCTGATCGTCGCCTTGGGCACCCAGTACACCGCGGGCGATATCAGCGGGCTGGGCACCGCCTTTACCTACTACACACTGGAGGGCGCGGAAGGCCTGTGCGAGGAGCTCGCCAACTTCACGTCTGGCCGCATCGCAATCGTCGTTCCGGGGATGCCCTACAAGTGTCCCGCCGCGCCCTATGAGGGGGCGCTTCTCCTGGACCACTATTTCCAGCGCAGGCGTTTGCGGGAAGAGGTGGAGATACG
>CBDURB010000408.1:0-1678 GCA_965369585.1 uncultured bacterium | reverse complement strand
CGGCCTTGGCGTAGGTGAGATTCACGGCTAGAGTCTTTTCGGCCTCAAACGAACCCATCTGAGCGCTGCGGTACTCAAGCTGGTCGGAGCCTACCGTGCGATCTCCGAGGTCTGGGTCGATGGACAGATCGGTGGCGCCCGCGGGCTGCTGAACCTCCACAACTAGGTCGTCCACGGCTAGGTCCCCAGGCCAGACGTAGGCGTACGACCGGGTTGAGGTGTCGATGCTCAAGGGGTCGTAGAGCTCGATCTGGAAGAAAGGGCCGGGCGTCGTAAATGTCACGAGGAGGGAGGCCTCAGCCGCAGCGAGCTCGTACTCGAGGTTAAGGAGGGTGGCGCTGTCCGAGTCCGGATAGGCGACCGCTGAGGGCCCTCCAGATGAGGCCGGGATGCGCATGACCACTGTCGCCGGTAGGGGAACTTCGTCGCCCAGCTCGCCGCGGAGGATGACAAGGACCATCGCCTCGCGGTCGAACTCCGGCCAGATGGCGATCTCGAGGCTTGCGAGTCGGGGGCTCTCCTGGGCGTGGGTAGTGGGAACCGCCTCGTGGGCAACCCATGCTGCCGCCGAGACCAGAATCACGGCAACGGCGAGGAGCGCTCGTCTCATGACTGGGTGTGGAGTGGCCATCTTCCGGGTAGCTGGTTCGATGGCAAGATTGACTCCGCCAGTTCGGACCCGTCGAGGGGCACGAGAACCGTCCGGATCATCACAAACCTCCTTGCTTCAATCGGGCAGGTGGCACTCTTGGTGTTCGACCTCGCCCTCCATATCCAACGTAGGACAGCGCCGCAGCCCGGAATAGGGTCAATCGGCCCTCTGTTTTGGGTACGATTGCCTCTAAATGGCGGCCATCGCCCGCCCTAGTCTGTGCGGGGAAGCGACAGAGAGTTGACTCCATGAAATAGGACTGGGAGGGATTGAGACATGTTCTGGCTAAAGGCCTGCCCCCGCTGCCTAGGCGACCTGCACGAGGAGAAGGACTTGTACGGCCCGTACGTGGTGTGCATCCAGTGCGGCTGCATACTTACCAGCGAGGAAGAGCAGCGACTCGTGCAGCCGGAACCGTGGAACCGAAGGGGTCGGCTCGGTTGGAAGGCGGCCTAGACGGAATGTCACCATTGCGGCGGCCGAAGGGATTTCCCGAACACGATACCGTCTTCGGAGGGCGAGCGTCTGTGGGGGCGGACCACAAGCCGCTTATCCTTCCGAGTAGTCGTTAGCACCGCTCGGTTGGCTGGCCGGTCCCGCGCCTCCCCAAGGAGGACTGCGCCTGGGCCGGGCGGGCGTCAACGGGAGCGAGACCAGCCCTGCCTTACTAGCCGACCAATCCAATGACGATAAGGGCGATCCCACCGACCAGGACAGCTAGCGCAAGATACATGCTTCGACGCCAGCGCTCAGGCTCTTGCGCCCGCATAAGCTTGCCGTATTCACCGCCAAAGCTAACCACGGCAATAAACACCATTATCGCGCCGATAATCCATAGGACCATTGTCTCTTCCCCCCTTTCCCGACCCGCCTGGCGAGTGTGCGCCTGGGCTAGGGAGGGTGTCAACGGGACGCTAGCCCCGCCGCATCCTCACCGCGTACAGCCCGCCAGCGCCCAGGAGCAGCAGGCCGAGGGCGACGGAGGCTGACAGCGCCGGTAGCACCGGCCGTCCGCGGCGGGCCTCG
>CBDURB010000407.1:0-1704 GCA_965369585.1 uncultured bacterium | reverse complement strand
CGATGGTGGCTCCTACACCGCTCGCGCTCTCATCGGCGCCGATGGGGCCAATGGGACTGTCGGCCGCGCCACGGGCATCCGTCCACTGAGCGAGGAGGCGGTTGCGCTGGAGGGGAAGGTATCTTACCCGAACGGCGTACCGGCGGACTGGCGAGATTTCATTGGATTGGACTTTGGCTGGTTGGCCGGCGGCTACGGCTGGGTGTTCCCCAAGGGCGATCACCTGAACGTTGGCGTGGGCGCCTGGAAGTACGCGGCCTTCACGCTGCGGCCCAAGCTGGCGGAGCTCTGCTGTCGTTACGGCTTCGATGCGGGGGCGCTGGAGAACCTGCGCGGCCATCACCTGCCGGTTCGTGTCCCCGGCTCCAGCATCGCCCGTGGGCCGGTGGCGGTCGTGGGCGACGCCGCGGGGTTGATCGACCCGCTGACCGGCGAGGGGATACATATGGCGTTCATGAGCGGCCGGATGGCGGCGCAAGCGAGCCTGCGACTCCTGGCCGGGGAGACGGATGACCTCTCGCTGTACCGGCGGGCCGTGGACCGCCGTCTACAGCCGGAGCTTACGGTTTCGCGCAAGCTGCAGGAGCTGTTGCAGTTCGCGCCGCCGCCTTACATGGCGGCGATGCGCCGCAGCGGCAAGTTCTGGCATCTGTTCTGCCATCTGATACGCGGCGAGCTGACCTACCTGGACTTCCTGCGCATGATCGGGCCGCTGCGGCTGGCGGTGGACGTGTTCGCGTCGATAGCGCGGCGGCGAAGGCTATCGCGCCTCGGCGCCGCCCGCTAAGGGCGACGGCGGAGTGATGCAGCGGCCTCTGGCGCTCGTAACGGCTCTCGCCATATCGTTGGGCCTCGCCTGCGGGGGTGGCGACGGTGACGCGACCGCGACTATCGTCGTCATCGGCGGCGAAGGCGAGGGGGTGGAGCTGATGGTGGAGCTGGCGCGGACGGCTGGGGAGCGCAGCCGCGGCCTGATGTTTCGGGAGGAGCTAGCGGAGGACGGCGGCATGCTGTTCGTCTACGTGGAGGACACGGAGGCCGGCTTCTGGATGAAGGACACGTTGATCCCGCTGTCGATCGCCTTCATCGCCGCCGACGGCACGATTCTGGACATCCAGGATATGGAACCGCTATCTGAGGATACGCACCGCCCGCCGGAGCCTTACCGTTACGGCCTGGAGGTGAACCAGGGCTGGTTCGGGCGCCACGGCTTCGGGCCGGGGGACCGGGCGGAGATACCGGATTCGGTGAGCGGGGCGACGGCGGGGGAGTGAGGTTGGGTGGGTTGTGCCCAGCATTCGCTTGACTTTGGCGGAGGCGCTGGCCTACAATTTTCGTTACACAACAAATCGGCATAGGCAGAGGCGACGAAGGGGAGTAGTAGAGAGCCGATTCGCTCCAGAGAGCCGGCGTCAACGGTGCGAGCGCGGTAGCGAGCGGCCTCCAACTCGCCTCCCTCGACAGAGTCGGGGGATCCCACCCTCAAGGCGGGACCTGAGCCAGCGGGCTGAACCGTACGGTAGGTTCGCTCGGGTGCGCCCGTTATAGCGCAAGAGTGCTCCGAGGTTAGCTGCGGCCGGTGCGCCTTGGAGAAAAAGGGTGGTACCACGAGACCACAAGTCCCGTCCCTTTGGGGTCGGGACTAATTTAGTTATGCGGGAGTGAGCGACGGAGATGGTGACGACCAGAAGGCTGAGAAGCGAG
>CBDURB010000406.1:0-1704 GCA_965369585.1 uncultured bacterium | reverse complement strand
CCCCCGGACGCCGGCGTCAACTGCGCGTGCCAGAGAAACGCGGTGCCGCTCCCATCAGCGAATGTGAAGAACTCGCGCCGGGTCCAGTGCATCCGCCATTGCTGGAATAGCCGGGTCAGGTACCTGCGCAGAGCATCATGTCCCACCACAGGCCCCCGGGTATTCGGGTCCAGATAGATGCAGTCCTCCGTATAGCAGGAGATGACCTTCTCCACGTCCTGCTCGTTCCAGGCGGAGAGAATGATATCGGACAGTCTCAACGCATCGTCTACGTCGATGTCGCCGCCCTTCTTCGATGCTGTCGCGTTCATGCGCGCTCTCCTCTCTGCAGCCGTCCGGCTCGTCCGCGTTGGCCCAATCGCCGGCAGCGTCGGTACCCGCCCCTGGCATAATAGCATCCTTAACGTAAACGTCAATTGCTTTACAAGAAACTGTTACACAAAAATGTAGGCTTCCCACCCCGTTCCTGGATTGCGATTCGCGCTTCGCCAAGGTTCGGGGGGAACCCCAAGCTCTACCGGGCCGCCTCCTTGACAAGCTGCTTCTCCGCTGATATATGCTCAAAGGAATTAACCGCTTGCAAATGAGGGTTGGCTAAATGAAGAGATGGCAACGGGCTCTCGCCTTCAGCACGCTAGCGCTGACAGGCGCCCTTACCTTGCTGGCCGCCTGCGGAGGTGACGATGACGACGAGGCGTTTGAGCTGCCGCCGGCCGGCGAGTACAGCTTCGAGGTAACAGGGACGATAGAGGTCGAGATCGTCCGGGAAGAGGTGAGCGCAGCGCCCCTCGCTGCTGGACAACGCCAGACCGGCGAGGTGAGCGGCAGCCTTACGATCCAACTGGCGGATGACGGCTCCTTCACTATCAAAGACACAAAGGGCGTAGACCTGCTTGTCGTGGACGTCGAGGGAGGCCCGATCCACTTGGCGCAGAACGAGGCCACCCCGTCCAGCGGCAACGTTGGGCCGGAAGGAACGACGATAGAGTTGAAACCGGAGGCTACGCTGCCTTCCGGCGAGACGGCGACCAGCGAGGCGCCAATTAAACTGGAGAGCGCCGACCACTTAGGGCCCGATTCCAGCGTAACGCTTACCACCCCTGCTGACGCGGCACCGCCCTACTATAGGGTCGAATATGCCGAATTCACTGCCAACTTCCTCTTCGTGCTGCTCGAGCTCGAGGAAATCGAGGAGGACGAGCAGTCGACGCCGACGCCGACGCCCGCGCCCGCGGCCACTCCCACGCCCGCAGCTACGCCGGCCCCCACACCGGCCCCTACACCGGAGCCCAGTACAGCTACTCTTAGCCTTGACTGCGATCACAGGATACCTAATGTAGAAAGTGACGTCATCGTGACGGTGTCCGGTCTCCAGTCGGAGCAGACGGTCTCAGGGAGCGTGACGGGGCCGGGCGTGATCGGCGAAGGCACGTTCTCCGCCGTCGCCAACGCCGACGGAACGGCCGAAGCCAGGGTCCCCATCAACCAGTTCGGGTCCTATAACGTGACGGTAGACGGGCTTAGCGGCAGCATCGAGGTCGGGGAGGTCTGCCCCCAGGGCTAGCGCGGTACCTACTCCTCGTCATGGCGCTTCGACTCGGCCCACGCCTGAGAGCAGTGGTTGACACTATGCGGGGGCGATAATATCATGGCGGCGTTGTACAGCTAGGGAGGGTCACTATGACAATCGCTCGCCGTCCTTGG
>CBDURB010000405.1:0-1706 GCA_965369585.1 uncultured bacterium | reverse complement strand
GCGACCGGTACAACTCGTCACCCCCACGGAAGCGATCGTGGACGCCCGCGTAGGTATCGATGACCTGAACGAGATGTTCGATCTGCGCATAGAGAAAGAGGACTTCGATAGCGTGGGCGGCTTCATCTTCAACAACCTAGGCCGCATGCCGAGCGTCGGGGATGAGGTGAGGGTGGACGGCCTGGTTATGCGGGTGCTGACGGTCATGGGGCGTCGCATCAAGAAGGTCCGGATTACCAAGCTGGAAAGCGCCGTCCAAGAGCCTCACCCTCAGAGCGAGAGCCAGACAGGCTAAGGGCGCTTACCTCTTTGGAGCATCGTCAGCACTGTGCTAGAATACCCTGACGCTCATGACCACGCCGGACGAACTGAAGTACTGGGTAGCCCTGACCCGCATCGCAGGACTGGGCCGCGTTCGCTGCTCCCTCCTGGAGAGTCACTTCCCCAGCATGGAGGAAGCCTGGAACGCCGATGGCGCCGAGCTCAAGGCCGCGGGGTTCGATGGCAAGCTCGCAGCACGCATCGTCTCTAAACGGGCGGAGATCGACCCCGATGCCGAGATGGAGCGGCTGGCCAAGTACAACGTCACTGCCCTTACCTGGCACGATCCGGCATACCCGGCGCGGCTGAAGGAGATCTACGATCAGCCGCCGGTACTCTACGTCCGCGGCCAGCTCACGGCCGCCGATGAGTGGTGCTTGGCTGTGGTGGGCACGCGCCGTCCAACGCCGTACGGTCGTCAGGTCGCGGAAGAGCTGAGCTACAGGCTGGCCCAGAACAGCATCTGCGTGGTGAGCGGCCTAGCCCGCGGAGTGGACTCCATCGCCCACCGCGCTGCGCTGGAGGCGGGCGGCCGCGTGCTGGCGGTGCTCGCCTGCGGACTGGACATCGTCTACCCGCCGGAGCACGTCAAACTGGCGCAGGAGATCATCGAGCATGGGGCGCTGGTAAGCGATTACCCGCTGGGAACACAGCCGCGGGGCGACTTCTTCCCTCGGCGCAACCGCATTATGTCCGGCCTGAGCCTGGGGGTGCTGGTGGTAGAGGGCGACGTCAAGAGCGGAGCCATGATAACCGCTCGCCTGGCCATGGAGCAGAACCGCGAGGTGTTCGCCGTGCCGGGCAGCATCTTCTCCAACCAGAGTCACGGCCCCAACTCCCTGATCCAGGACGGCGCCAAACTCGTTCTAAAGGTGGAGGATGTGCTGGAGGAGCTGAACCTCACGATGGTGCCCCAGCAGATAGAGATGAAAGAAAACATGCCGGCTACGGATACGGAGGCGGCATTGCTGCGTCATATAAGCAGAGAGCCCGCGCATGTCGACGAGGTGTGCCGCGAGAGCGGCCTCCCCATCGCCACAGTTAGCAGCGTCCTGGCGATGCTGGAGATGAAGGGTCTCGTACGGCAGATGGGACCGATGTCCTATGTTCGGGTTCGGGAAGCACAGATTAGCTACGGAGGGTAGTTGAGGGTGACGAAGAAGAAGACTAAGAGCCTGGTCGTGGTGGAATCGCCGGCGAAGGCGCGAACGATAGCCGCAATACTAGGCTCAGAGTACGAGATTAAGGCTTCCGTGGGTCACGTACGAGACCTGCCCAAGTCCACCCTTGGCGTGGACACAGAGCAGAATTTCCAGCCTAAATACGTCATCCCCCGCCCGAAGGCGGCGGCCGTCAAAGAGATACGACAGGCGGCGGAGCGCGCC
>CBDURB010000404.1:0-1709 GCA_965369585.1 uncultured bacterium | reverse complement strand
GTCGAACACACGAATCTCATTAGTCCGGCACACTACGGCGGAAAGCATATCGTGTACCTTTCGAATTACCTGAGCACGGACAGCCCCATGTACCAGATGAACCACCAGGAACTTCTGGATGCCTACACGCCACACCTGAAGAAGATAAACCCTGACTTCGACACGTCATGGATCGAGGAGAGCTACCACCACCGAATTGGCGCTGCGCAGCCCATCATAGGCGTCGACTACTCATCCCAGATGCCGGACCATCGAACGCCTGTCAAAGGTCTGTACCTTGCCAACACCACTCAGATTTACCCTGAGGACCGCGGCACCAACTACAGCGTGCGCATGGGCAACCAGGTCGCGGACATGGTGCTGCAGGATTTGGCATAGCCGTTGAGGTTGCGTTCCAGGGAGCGGGGTTATATCCTGTATCGTGATAAATTTATCAAATTGTGGAGAAGCCGCTTTTGACCTCCCAAAGCGAGGACCTCAGGCTACGCATCCGCGAGGCTATCAAGGCCCAGACCAAGACTAACATCAACGTTCTTTCCTCGTTGCATGCGGTCCTCGATGATCTGGGCTACATACCCGAGGAGGCCGTCGAAGAGGTGGCCGATTCCCAGCACGTCACCATTAACGAAGTATGGGGCGTGGCGTCCTTCTACACCAACTTCCGATTCACACCTCCCGGCGCTAACTCCGTGGAAATCTGCTGGGGGCCGACATGCCACCTTCAAGGGGCCCAGCAAATCATCAGGGCCGTTCTGGACGATCTGGGCATGGAAGACGAAGGCGATACCCCGGACAACAAAGTATCTGTTAAATTCAACACATGCCTGGGAGCCTGCGCACAGGCCCCAGTAATTATGGTCAACCACAGACTTCTGGGTCGGGCCTCGGTGGAGTCGGCCCGGTCGCAAATCTCCGAACTGCCTTCGGGCGGTCATTGACTTCGAGGTGAAGTAGCCACCTGGAAAGGTCGAACCCATCACCCATGCCGTCCTATCAGGAACTAAAGTCGCAGGCTGACGAGCGCTGGCAGGAGCTGACCAACGGCGAAGCGCCCTGGATTCGCGTAGGCACCGCCATGTGCGGTCACGCGGCAGGCGGCTATCAGGTGCTCGATGCCATCCGAGCCGAGTTGGACAAGCGAGGCATCACGGCCAACGTCGATGAGGTCGGCTGCCTGGGCATCTGCTACGCAGAGCCGCTTGTGGACATCCAGAAGCCAGGACGCTCCAGACTCTTCTTCGGCAACGTCAGCCCTGAAGACGTGCCGGCCATCTTAGACGCCTATCTGGTCAACGACAGGCTGCCCGACAACAACGTGCTGGGTTACATCGGGGAGTCCGCCGAGCTTGGAGCCCCTAACCTGGCAGAGGTTCCCGGCATCAAGCGCCAGCAACGCATCGCGCTGCGTAACGGCGGCAACACAGCCCCGAATGACATTCTCCAGTACATTGCTAATGGCGGCTACGCGGGCCTAAATAAGGCTCTCTACGACCTGCAGCCCGATGAGGTGATCAAGGAAGTGACCGACTCCGGCCTGAGAGGGAGAGGCGGCGCGGCCTTCCCCACCGGGGTGAAGTGGAGCTTCATGGTCAACGCCGATCCCCCCAAGTACATCCTCTGCAACTGCGAGGAGGGCGATCCGGGGGCCTACAACGACAAGGGCATCTTGGAGAGCGACCCCTACACCCTGTTGGAAGGCATGTGCATCG
>CBDURB010000403.1:0-1711 GCA_965369585.1 uncultured bacterium | reverse complement strand
ACCAGGTCGTCGTCCAGCGCCCGCTGGAGGTCCGGCACCAGCTCCAGGCCGCGCCGCAGGCCCACCAGGTCGCGCGCCGTCGCGGAGCCCGCCCCCACACGGGCGACGATGCGCTCCAGGTCCGGCAGCTTGGCGAGGATGCTCGAAACGCGGCCTCGCCGCACGGCGGAGTCGAAGAAGAGCTGCACCCCGTCCTGGCGACGGCCGATCTCCCCCGCGTCCAGCAGAGGCTGCCCCAGCCAGCGCCGCAGCAGGCGCGCCCCCATCGCCGTGCGCGTGTGATCGATGACGGCTAGAAGCGAGACGTGCGGCGTGTCCGGTCGTAACGAGACGAACAGCTCCAGGTTGCGGCGGGTGACGGTGTCCAGCCCCATGAAGCCGTCGCTGCGCTGGTAGGAGATGCGGCTGACCTGCGGCAGCAGCGCCTGCTGATTCTCCTGCAGATAGGCGATGACTGCGCCGGCCGCCACCGCCGCCGGGGTCAGCCCCGCCAGCCCCAGCCCTTCCAGCGAAGGTGTGCTGAACTGCTCCAGCAGCCGCTCCACGGCCGCGACCTCGTCGAAGGCGGGGGGCTGGAGCGGCGTCAGCGTCGCCTTCACCCCCTCCGGCGGCGACGTGCCCTGCGGCAGCAGCAACTCGGCGGGCGAGAGCCGGTCCAGCTCCGCGGCGGCGGCCTCAGCTGCAATCTGCGCGCAGGCAAACTCGCCGGTGGAGACGTCCACATAGGCTAGCCCCACCTGCCCATCCCCGGGGGCCAGCGCCGCCAGGTAGTTGTTCGTCCCCCGCTGCAGCAGGTTCTCCTCCACCAGCGTGCCGGGGGTGACCACCCGCACCACCTGCCGCTCCACCAGCTTCTTTCCCTTCCCCGGCTCCTCCATCTGCTCGCAGATGGCGACCTTGTACCCCTTGGCGATGAGCCTCGCCAGATACGAATCGAGGGCGTGGTGGGGGATGCCCGCCAGCGGCACCCGCTCCTTCCCCACCGGCCGCGAGGTGAGGACGATCTCCAGCTCGCGGGCGATCGTCTCCGCATCCTGGTCGAACGTCTCGTAGAAATCGCCCAGGCGGAAGAAGAGAATGGCGTGGGGGTAGCGACGCTTTATGTCGAGGTACTGCCGCCTGAGGGGCGTAGTCACCGGCGGGTGCTCCCTCCCGAGGACTCGGACGCGCACGTTATCGAGGGGTATTATAGCGCGGGGACGGATAAACAACGACCCCAGCCTGAAGGCTGGGGCATCGGACGTATAGCGGCAACCCTGCCTACCGGCAGGCGAGGCTATCTCGGCCCGAATTCGTCCACCACCGCCACCGCGTACGGCGCCTGCTCCCGGCAGGCGTCGCACTTGAGGCACTTCCCCTGGTCGATCCGGTAGCTCCCGTTCTCGCGCACCACCGCCCGCGTGGGGCAGATCGCCTCCGCCTCCGGCAGCTTGTCCGAGTGGTGGACCACCTCGTATCGCACCAGCCCCCGGCACACCTTCGCCGGGCAGCGGTTGTTGTGCAGATGCTCATTCAGCTCCTCCTCGAAGAAGCTGAACATCGACATCACCGCCGTGGGGGCGGCCTGGCCGTGGACGCAGTTAGCGTAGCGCATCGTGTCCGCCAGCAGCCGCATGATCTCCGGATCGGAGCTGCGGCCGCGTCCGGAGGAGATGCGCTTCAGTATCTCCAGTAGGCGTCGCGTCCCCGCGAAGCAGGTGGTGCAGCGGCC
>CBDURB010000402.1:0-1714 GCA_965369585.1 uncultured bacterium | reverse complement strand
ACCGGAGGGTGAGTGCTGAACGTCTCCGAGCCGAAGAAGCCCGTCACCATGCCGCCGGCCTCCCGCTTCTGCTTGCTGTTGAGCGGGTTGACGATGAACAGGTGCGAAACCGCCGGGTTGACGTTCATCGGCCGCGCCTGTGAGGACGTCTCCAGCTTCTGCAGGGCGCTGGCCAGCGCCAGCGGCGTGTGCGTTATCTGCGCCCCCGTCTCATCTGCGCCATACTCCCGGGTCCGCGAGAGCGCCATACGGATCATGCCGGCCGCCATCGGCGCCAGGATAAGCGTCGCAAGCAGCGCCACAATGCCGAGGATGCCGCCGCCTCTTGAACGGCCGAAGCCGAAGATTAGCAACCACGGCAGGAACCCTATCGCGGCCCCTATCGTCACCGCAATGGCGCTCACCAGGATGTCGTGGTTGCGTATGTGCCCCAGCTCGTGGCCCAGCACGGCCGTAAGCTCGCGGTCGTCCAGGATGCGCATGATGCCGGTGGTCGCTGCCACGGCCGCGTGCTTGGCGTTGCGCCCGGTAGCGAAGGCGTTTGGGGCGTCGTTCTGCATTATGTAGACCTTCGGCTTTGGCATCCCCGCCATCGCCGACACCTCATCGACGATGCGGTGCAGGTGCGGCTCCTGGTCCGGCGTCACCTCCCGCGCGCCCGTTAGCCTCAACACGAGCTTGTCCGATGACCAGTAGGAGAAGAAGTTCATACCCAAGGCCACGACAAAGGCCATTATGAGCCCCGGCAGTCCGGCCAGGAGATACCCGACAACCAGAAATATGGCCGAGAGTAGCGCGAGAAGAGATACCGTCTTTATAGCTTTCATCTATCTTTCACCTCGGAGCGCAGAACTCATACGCTCCAATCCATAGGATACTCCCAACCGGCAGGCCTCTCAAGCGCCGTTCCCCTCGATCAGCCCGCACACGTAACGCAGGCTTCCCACTATCCGCGGCCCGTACCAGGACAGATGCTTACCCTCCAATAAGTAGATACGACGTTCGCGCACCGCGTGGACGTCCCGGAAGGCGGCGATCTCCGGCACGTGCTTGGCCCCGAAGCGGTACGGCTCGTCCGGCAGCAACACCACCTCAGGGTCGCGCTCCGCCATCTCTCTCAGCTCTACCCGCGGATACCGCTCGTGCCGCCATTCGAACACGTTGACGCCGCCGCAGACCGTGATGAAGTCGTGCATGTAGGTGTGGGGGCCGATGGTCATCCAGGGGTTACGCCAGATAGGACAAAACGTACGCACAGGCTCTCGCCCTTCGGTTCTCGCCTGTACCTCGGTCAGCGCCCGTCTCGCCGCTTTCACGATACGCCTGCTGGCCGCGCCGGCGCCCGTCATCTCCGCCAGCTGCTCCATCAGGTCGATAGCGTCAGACACCGTCTCGGGCAACGTCACGAACACGTTCAGCCCCTCGCGGACCAGCGCCTGGATGTCCTCCTTGCGGTTCTCCTCGGCGCTGGCCACCACCAGATCCGGCTGGAGCGCCAGCACCTGGTCTACTTTCAGGGTCTTCGTCCCGCCCACCTTGGGCTTGGCGGCGACGGCCTCCTTCGGCTCCACGCAGAAGGTGGTGACGCCCACGACCGCCTTGTCCAGACCGAACTCGAACAACGCCTCCGTCAGACTGGGTACTAGCGAAACGATACGCCGCGGCGGCGACTTCACCTCCAGGGTCCTCTTCAGCGCATCCACGTAGCGCATGC
>CBDURB010000401.1:0-1720 GCA_965369585.1 uncultured bacterium | reverse complement strand
CGCTCCACGAAGTAGGTGGTCAGGAGAGCCAGGAAGAAGCCGAAAAAGACGTTGAACGTGCAAGTGAAGACGACGTATATGGCAGTATTACGCGCGATTCTGGGGATGATGGGGTCGGAAAAGAGCCTCTTGAAGTTGTCCAGCCCGACAAAGTCCCACAGCATCTTGCTATCCATGCCGGTGAAGGATAGGACAGTGGTGAGGATGACGGGAAGAAAGAAATAGGTTGCCACAAGAAAAAGGAAAGGGCCCAGGAAGGGCACGTAGACTGCAAAGTTCTTGAGGCGAGCAAGAAGAGATGTTGGTCTTCTTTCGAGGCCTTCTATAACTGGTGCTTCGGTTGCCACAATTGTATCTCCCTTTGCTGCTCCAACTGGGGTTGCCTCCCCGACGGGATTATCCTGGCCTGATCCCCCGCAGGCATTTCACGGAGGAACAGGCCAGGTTGAGTATCAGCTACCAGACGAACGACCGGTTAGGGCGTGATTTCCAGCTCGTCACCGATGGTTGCCTGGAGTTCAGCCTTCAAGAACTCCAGCCCCTCTTCCGGCGTCAGATCACCCAGTTCCACGCCCTGGAGCGTGTTGTACCAGATTGTCAAGAAATCGTTCCAATTGGGATGGGCAGGCATGAAACTGGTGTAATCCAGGTAAGGCGTGACGCCGCTGGTGAACTCGTCCGCCTTGTAGGCCTCCACCTCCAGGGCGGCCTCCCGCCAGGCCAGGTGGCCGCTTTCCAGGGCATGCTTGACCACCAGGTCGGGGCTCGAGGCTTCGGCGATGACCTGGAAGGCAACTTCCGGGTCCTCACAGGACGAGGAGATCATGTAGACGTAGGGGTTGGAACTGGTGACGGGACTGCCACCCTCCTCGGCTGCCGGGTAGAGCATAACCCCAAACCGCTCCTTCATGTCGTCCGCCGTCCACACTCCCTGCCCATAGTCAACCCGCATGTATTCGGCCCAGTGCCAGGTGCCGCCGAACCAGAAGAGGGTGTCGCCCATCACCACCGCGGGGTGGATGCCATCCCGCCAGCCGTAGCTGGTGATCTCCGGTGGGGTGACCTTGGCCTCCTGGGCGATGTTGTAATGGAACTCCAGGTTGCCCAGCGCCGCCGACTCGTCCAGCACCAATTTGCCGGTGTCCGGGTTCTGGAGAATGCCACCGTAGGCCAGATACGGGTGCAGGAACGTGTTGCCCTTGCTGGGTCGGTGGTAGATGCCCCACGTGGTAACCCCCTTCTCCACCGACTCCTTGGCCAAGGCTACCAGGTCATCCAGCGTGAATTCGCCGTCAATGACCTCTTGGGGCAGCGCCTCGATCTCAGCATCGCTCCAGCCCAGCTCCTTGAGCTTGTCCTTGCGGTAGAAGATGACCCGCACCTCAGTGTCTTGAAGGACGCCATACCGCTGGCCCTTCCAGGTGACGGCGCTCCACAGGGCGTCGAAGGTGTCATCGAACGCGTCCGGGTACTGGTCAATGTAATCGTCGAGGGGGATGATGTAGCCAGCCTCCACCCATTCCGGGATATCCGTGTAGGTGGAGGTTCTGATGCAGGGAGCTCTGCCGGCCTTAGAGGCGAGGACGAACCGCTGACGGAACCCGTCCTGGTCTCCAGCCGTCTCGAACTCTGTGACCTCCAGCACGATGCGGGTATCGCTCTCATCGGCCATAAACTGCTGGTTCAGTGCCCTAGCAGCCAGCTGGAGGTTGGTCACCCT
>CBDURB010000400.1:0-1729 GCA_965369585.1 uncultured bacterium | reverse complement strand
GTCTGCTTGGACATAGTGACTCGCTTCTAACTCGCTCGTGCTCTCTGCGCCGCTTCCTGCAGGCAGCGTTCGGTCGTCACTCGCACTAGATGCCGCCGGAACTCAGCCGAGCCGCGGACGTCACCTATGGGACTGGCTTCCGATGTCGCCGTCTCCGCCGCCTCGGCGAACAACGCTTCGCTCGCCGCCTTCCCCTCCAGCGCCGCCTCCGCTTTTCGGGCGCGGATGGGTGTGGGGGCTACGGCGCCCAGCGCGATGCGCGCCCGCTCGATGCGGTCTCCCTGGCCCAGCGTGAGCAGCACAGCCACGCCCACCACCGCGATGTCCATCTGCTTCCGGGGCGTTTGGCGCACGTATACGCTGCCTGTGTTGGCCGGCGGCGCGGGCAGTCGCAGCTCCCGCAGCAGCTCACCTTGCTGGAGCGCTGTCTGGTTGGGCCCCAGCCAGAACTCCTCAATCGGTACGTCTCGCTCTCCCTTGGGGCCGGCGATGACGGCCACGGCCTCGTAGGTGAGGAGCGGCGGCGCTGTGTCCGCCGATGGCGCGGCGTTGCACACGTTTCCGCCGATAGTCGCCATGTTCATCGTCTGAATCGAGCCGACGATCTCGGCGCCGTCGGCCAGGGCGCGATAGCGCTCGCGGACCGGCGCTGATTCAGTGGCCTCCGTCATAGTGACGGTGGCGCCGATGCGCAGGCCAGCCCTCTCACTGAAGTCGATGCCGCGGAGCTCGGGGAGGCGGCGAAGGCTCACGAGGTAGGAAGGGGTTGGTATCTTGCCGCCCTCCTTGATCTGCACCACCAGGTCGGTTCCACCTGCCAGGGCGCGACCTTCCTCTCCTCGCTTCTGGAGGAGGCTGAGAGCTTCCGGCAGGCTCTTTGGGGCGAAATACTCGAACGTCTTCAGGGGGCGCTCCTTCCGTAGTGCCATTCTATAGCCTGAGGATTGCCTGGACAACCGTTTACGTGAAGGTGAGGCCGTCATGCCCTTGGAGCGGGTATAATCGCTCCGAATCCGGTTAGGAGGCGCTCCCATGCTGTTTTTCGTGAAGGCGAGCCTGCCAGACGTTCCTCCTGTCCCCCGCGAGCTGTGGCTGGGGATGGTTGTCTCCACCTGGGAAGTGATTAAGCAGCTCGAAAACGATGGCAAAGTCCTGGCCGGCGGAGCGCTGATCGGTCAGCGGTCTGGGATTGTCATCGCCGATGTCGCCTCCAACGAGGAGCTGGCGGAGATGCTGAACCGCCTGCCCCTGTCCGCTTACCTGGAGTGGGAGGTGCAACCTCTGGTCCCCGCCGGCCGTGCCCTGGAGGCTGCCAAATGGACCCTCCAACACGGCGCCGGTCAGCCCCGCGGCTAGTGAGCCGTGCGCCGCAGGTAGTCGGCCGCGGCCGCACGGACGGTGTCCGCCGCCAGGACGGAGCAGTGCATCTTGCTGGCGGGCAGGCCGCCAAGCGCCGCGGCGTAGTCCTCCTTGGTGAGCGCCTCCGCCTCCGCCAGCGTCTGACCCCGTATCATCTCTGTGCACACGCTGCTGGTGGCGATCGCCGCCGGGCAGCCCGAGGTCTGGAAGTGCGCCTCTACGACGCGTCCGCCGTTGATACGGAGCGTGAGTCGCATCGTGTCGCCGCAGACGGGATTGGTCTGGTAGCCCACGGCGTCCGCATCGGCGAGCTCGCCGGCGTTGCGGGGGTTCTCGAAGTGATCGCGTACCAGATCGGAGTAGCCGCTCA
>CBDURB010000399.1:0-1748 GCA_965369585.1 uncultured bacterium | reverse complement strand
CGAGGAGGACGGTGGATGAGCATCCTGACGGACGTGACCTACCGGCGAATCATGGCGCGCATCAACGCGCTGGAGAAGCAGGTCCAAGTCGTGGGCGGCCTGGTGATGGGGCTGGACAAGAAGCTGGACCAGCGGCGCAACGCGCCGGAGGAGTCGGCTGGGCACCGGGATGCGTGTACCATTATTACCCGGGACAGCCCCTGCATCAACCCGCACCATGACCACAAGCCGGCGTCCGCCGGCAAGGAGAAGCCGTGAACCCACTGTGGCTTTTGGTTGGTATGGTAATCGGCTGGCCGCTGGGAACCATAGCGGCGTATCTGCTCTTCGACTCTGTAATCGAGCCTTGGCTCGATAGGAGATTCAGATGAACCTAGAACCCCTGCTGGACCGAGTCCTGATTCGCCGCCTTGATGAGGACGAAGACCCGGATTCGCTCATCGAGATTCCCGAGACCGCGCAGGAGAAGTCGATGAAGGCCCGGGTCGAGGCGGTGGGGCCGGGACGGCCCCACGGTTACGTGTGGGACATGGATGCCGCATCTCCCGGCAAACCGCGCATTGTGCCACCGACGCTGCGCGTCGGAGACGTGGTCCTCGTCGGCAAGTACGCCGGCGTGGAGTTGGAGTACGACGGCTACGACTACGCGCTCATCCGTGAGGACGAAGTGCTTGCGAGGATTTCGGCTTCGCCGAAACCAGAAGCTGCTGAGGGCGCCGAATAGCAATGCTCCAGGGTCTCCATCGATTGGTGCCGTGCCCGCAGTGCGACGGCTCCGGCCGCTACGTCCTGGGCTACTGCGAACACTGCTACACCAATGAGGAGTGCGACCAGTGCGACGGCAAGGGCCAGGTGGAGAAGACGGTCGTGAGGGCGCAGGGCTCCTTCGACCTGGCAAGGAGGCGCCGCGCACCGGACCCGCACCGGCAGATACACTTGCGTATGCCGGCTTCGCCGGCGGAGGAGGAGAAACCATGACGCTGCTGAGCACGAAGAGGGAACTGCTGTTGGGCGGGTGGACGCTGACCGAAGTCCGCGCTGCGGACGGGGTGCTGTCGCACCTGGAAATCAAGCCGGCGCTGAACATCAGCATGGGCGACCCGGCGCAGACGAAGCGACTCGCCGAACCCATCATCCTGGGACTCGGTGAGGCGGTACGCCTCCGGGACGCGCTGAACCAGGTCCTCTCGGGGGCGGCTGCGCCACAGCCGGGTGGCGTCAAGACAATCCCGGATGACCAGGCGCTGAAGGGCCCAAGCAAGCCGCGGCTAACGTAAGGTGGCTGGCTGCGGCATGTCGTGGATGGGCAACATTATAGAGGCCTGCGCCGAGCAGGCCGCGCCGGCAGGGCGGCGCATCTGCCGGCTGTGTGGTGGCGTCGGCACAACGTCGGTGGGGCAATCCATTGCTCAGACGGTCAGGACCCAAGGGCGTGGCGGCGGCTTCGCCGCCGGGGAGGAAGGCCAGATGTATGGGGTGGTGACTCACCCATCTGTGCAGGCGGACCTGATACAGGTGGACGCCAAGCGGGGATTGTGGTTCCGCGGCACGAACCCAGCGCCGGAGCCGTACAATGCTGGCGACGGGAGCTTCGTCGTCCGGCATGTGGAGCCGGCGCTCCACACCGGCGACCGGGAGGCGTGGCAGGATGCGCAGCGCCCAGCCTGGATTCGCCCGGTGGAGTTCGGCTCGTGAGAGGAGAAGGAAAATGACACGACGTGATGCACTGCTACTGATTCCCGGCTCAG
>CBDURB010000398.1:0-1752 GCA_965369585.1 uncultured bacterium | reverse complement strand
CAGGGCCTGGGCTATCATTGCTTCACCGCCCGCGCGGTCACCCCCCATGCTCAAGCTGACGCCGGCCTGTGCCATGAGCGCGCAGCGGTCGGCGCTGACTTCCTCCCCGAGGATGCTGAGACCACGAAGCTCGACCTCCAGGGCTTCTACATGGCGGTTGGCCCAGCCCAACTGCCAGGCGATCTCACGCGAGACGCGGCCCACTGCCTCGACGTCTCCCAGCTCCTCGTACGCGGCCAGCGCCTCCCGCCAGTCGGCGAGCGCGTCGTCCCAGCGGCCAAGGCCGCGCAGTGCCGATCCCCGCTTGTACAGTAGGTCGGTCCTCCCCTGCCGGTCATCTACCGGCTGCAAGGAGAGGGCGGCCTCGTAGTGGCGCAGGGCGTCCTCGAACGCGGCCGTCCCCATGGCCCGCTCGCCGGCGAGGGTGAGGTAGTGAGCCGTCTTCTCGGGGTCGGCGGCGGCTCCAGCCTGGTGGAGGTGGTGGGCCAGGTCGGCGGCGTGCTCCTCCAGAGCGCGAGTATAGACTTTCTCCATCGCCTCGGCCACCCGCTGGTGCAGCCTCCGTCGCCGGGGTGAGGAGAGGCCGCTGACCAGAGTCTGACGGATCAGCTCGTGGGCGAAGGAGAAGCGCTCCTCGCTAGCGTCCGAGGTGGAGGCGATAAGGTTCGCCCGCTCCGCCTCGTCGATGGCATCCAGCAGAGCGTCGGCGTCCATAGCCTGCCCTGAGCCCACCGAAGGGTCGCCCAGCGCCTCCAGCAGCTCGAAGGTGAAGCCGCGGCCGACGACGGCGGCGGAGGTGAGGACGCGGCGACACTCCTCACCGACGCGCTCCAGGCGGCGGCCGACAACGAGGCGGACGCCCTCCGGAACGTCCAGCTCGCTCACCTCCAAGTCGGTGCGCCAGCGGCCCTTGGCGTCGAACAGCCTTCCCTCTTCGGCCAGGTGCTGGAATACCTCCTCCACGAAGAAGGGGTTTCCCTCCGTCTCGCTGTAGATGGTATCAACCAGGGGTTTGGGCGGCTCCTGGCCGCTCAGGGCGCGCAGCATCGCCGATACGCTGTCCTCGGGAAGGCGCTTGACGGGTAGACGGTGGGCCAGACGCTGTCGGGTGAGCTCTTCCAGCGCCCGGGCCAGGGGGCGGGCCACGTCCAGCTCTACGTCGCGGTAGGTGCCGAGGATGAGGACTGGCATCTCGTGGAGCTGCTGGGCGATGTGCTGGAGGAGCAGCATAGTCGGCTCGTCTGCCCAGTGCAGGTCGTCCAGCACGTAGACGACGGGCTGTTTGCGGCCAGTCCGGGCCACGAACTCGCGCATGCCGTTGAACAGGTAGCGGCGCTCCTGTTCCGGGGGCAGTTCCGGTGATGGAGGGATGTCCGGGAAGAGGCGTCGCAGCTCCGGCATCAGCTTGGCGACCTCCGGGGCGGACTCACCCAAGGTTTCGAGCATGACTTCTGGCGGCAACATCCGGGCTACGGTCTCCACGATCTCCACGTAGGGGATGTAGGGCGGCGCCCCCTCCATCTCGTAGCAATGGCCGATGAACGCGGTCATGCCGAGCTGGCGGGCCTCCGCCATCAGCTCCTCCGCCAGACGCGTCTTGCCGACGCCCGGTTCACCGCCGATCATCACCAGGCCACCTTGACCCTTGGCCACCTGGTCGAGGCAGCGCCGCAGCTCGGCCCGCTCCGCTTCCCGCCCGATGAAAGGGGTCCGCTCAACGAGGGTGGGCGGAACAGCAGTCTCCTCCTGCCA
>CBDURB010000397.1:0-1752 GCA_965369585.1 uncultured bacterium | reverse complement strand
CGCGCGCCGCACGGTACATCGACTCCAACGGCGTGTCGCCGGAGACGCCCAGCGCCCCATGCACCTGGATCGCCCGGTCGATAACGTCGATCAGTATCCGCGACCCCCAGAACTTGATGAGCGATATCTCCACCCGCGCCTCGTCGCCCTGGTCCACCTTGTGGGCGGCGTGCAGCGTGAGCAGCCGCGCCGCCTGTATCTCGGCCACGGAGTCGGCGATCCAGTTCTGCACCGTCTGCTTCTTGGCCAGCGTGCTGCCGAAGGCCACCCGCTCCAGCGCCCGCCGGCACATCAGGTCCAGCGCCCGCTGCATCTGCCCCAGCCAGCGCATGCAGTGGTGGATGCGGCCCGGCCCCAGCCGCCTCTGCGCGATCATGAACCCGTCGCCCGGGTTGCCCAGCGTCTGCGTCACGGGGACGCGGCAGTCCTCGTAGCGGATCTCGCAGTGGTTGCCCGCCGTCTCCCCCATCACCGGCACGCTGCGCACGATCTCGAAGCCCGCCGTGTCCGTCGGCACGATTATCTGGCTCATGCGCCGGTACGTCTGCGCCTCCGGGTCCGACACGCACATCACGATGGCGAAGGCCGAGCCCATAGCGCCGCTGGTGAACCACTTGTGGCCGTTGATCACCCAATCGTCACCGTCGCGAACGGCAGTGGTCTGCAGCGTCGTCGGGTCAGAGCCCGCTACCTCCGGCTCTGTCATCGAGAAGCAGGAGCGAATATCGCCCTCCACCAGCGGCTTCAGCCAGCGCTCCTTCTGCTCCTCCGTGCCGAACTGCCACAGGATCTCCGCGTTGCCGGAGTCCGGGGCCTGCGCCCCGAAGGCGCGCGGCGCGAACGGGCTCCGGCCCAGGATCTCGTTGATGTAGACGTAGGGCATGAACCCTATGCCCATCCCCCCCGCCTCGGCGGGCAGGTGGGGCGCCCACATCCCCATCTTCTTCGTCTTGCCCTGCAGCTCCTTCATCAGCGACTCGCGATCGTCCCCGCCTTCGAACAGGAACTGCTCGTTGGGATAGATGTGCTCGTCCATGAAGGCGGCGACCTTCTGTCGCATCCCCTTGACCTCGGGCGTGATTGTGAAGTCGGGCATAGTTGGGCTCCTTTCCGGCCTCTCTTTTACGGTACAGTAAGCTCCCTGAACGCGGCCAGGCTCATGGCCGCCCGCTCGGCGGGGTCCAGCGAGACGGGCACTATGTTCACTATCGGCAGAGTAACCCCGTTCTGACGGTAAGCCTCGATCTTCTCCCTAACCCGCCGTTTGTCGCCGAAGACGAGCACGTCGTCGATCACCTCGTCGGGCACTAGCTTCAGCGCCTCCTGCCGGTCGCCGGCCCGCCAGGCCTCGGCCATCGGCCGCAGCAGTTCGCCCCGGCCCAGCCACTGATGGAAGGCCGCGTAGACGGGCGTCGTCAGGTAAGCGGTGATCATGAACCTCGCCAGGCCCCGTGCCGTCGCCTCGTCGGAGGCCGTCACGACGAAGATGCGACAGGCGATCTCCAGCGCTTCCGGGTCTTTGCCCGCGGCCCGGGCCGCCTCCTTCGCCACACCCACTACCTTCGGCACGTCGCCGGGGGCAAGCCAGTTGATAATGACGCCATCCGCATTGCTCCCCGCCAGCGCCAGCATCCTCTCCCGCAACGCTCCCACAAAAATCGGCGGCGGCTGCGTCGGCCGTCGCGAGAGCCGGAAGCCGCGCGTCTTGAGCGACTCCCCCTCCACCGATACCTTTTCGCCGGCGAACGCCTG
>CBDURB010000396.1:0-1759 GCA_965369585.1 uncultured bacterium | reverse complement strand
GCGGCGAGCGCGGGGACGTCCGCAGCCGTCCCTCCCGGCAGGGCGATCACGATTGCGCCTTCGCCCGTGCGGGCGATCTCCCGCGCGGCGAAGCGGGAGGCCAGGGCCAGGGCGTCTGCGGTGCCATCGCCCAGGTCGGCGCAGAAGAGCAGCAGGTCCAGGCCGCCCAGCCTCTTCGATAGCTGGCGAGTCATCACTCGTACCGCCATGTCGTTGGTAGCGTCGATCGCCTGGGAGGCCGCGCCTAGGCGGCGGGAGAGGCGTTGCACTTCGAATGCAACCGCGGCGTCGGTTCTGGCGGCGACGATGGCGGTGTGGGCGCCGGCGGCGGCCAGGGCGGTGGCGAGGACGCGCCCGGCGGCGGTCTCCGCGCCCAGCACCAGCGCCCTTATCCCGCTAAATTGAGCCCGTTTCATACCGGCATTAGGCGTCGTTTGCCTTGACAGCAGACCGGACTTAACTGTACCATCCGCCGTTGGCGGAGCGCTAATGAGAATCGATCTAGCCTACGGCAGGGCGGGCCTGCGTGTGGAGCTGCCGGACCATGCCCACGTCCTCCTGCCGGCACCGATGCCGGCCCTGGCGGACCCTGCCGCCGCTGTCCGCGAAGCCCTGCGCAGACCGATAGGGTGTGCGGCGCTGCAAGAGCTGGTCATGCCGGGCGACACAGTGGCCATAGTGTTCTCCGATGTCACCAGGCCAGCGCCCAACCATACCCTGATTCCGGCCCTGCTTGAGGAGCTGGCCGAGGCGGGCATCGACCAGAAGTCCATCACGCTGATTAACGCCCTGGGCATGCACCGTATGAACACGCCCGACGAGCTGGTGTCGATGCTCGGCCCCGACGTGGTGGAGAGCTTCCGAATCGTTCAGCACGACCCGGAGGACGAAGGCGAGCTCACCTACGTGATGACCAACAAGAGGGGGGCCCGCATCAGCGTAAACCGCCACTACATGCAGGCGAAGGTGAAGATCCTGACCGGCTTTGTGGAGCCGCACATCTTCGCGGGCTACTCCGGGGGTGGCAAGGCGGTGCTGCCGGGCATCGCCGGAGCGGAGGCGGTGATCTCCAATCACAGCGGGCCCATGGTCGGCAATCCCAAGTCGACGTGGTGCAGCGTGGAGGGGAACCTGATCTTCGAGGAGATGCGGGAGGTGGCGCTGGAGACGGATCCCACGTTCATCCTTAACGTCACGCTTGACCAGAGCAAGGCGATCACAGGCGTGTTCGCAGGGGAGCTGGTGAAGGCGCACGACGCGGGGATCGCCTTCGCGGAGAAGGCATACGTGCGGCCGATTCCGCATGAGTTCGACATCGCCGTGGCGAGCAGCCTGGGCTACCCGTCCGACATCAGCCTGTACCAGTCGTTCAAGGGGTTATCGGCGGCGGCGCAGGGCGTGCGCCAGGGCGGAGCGGTGGTGCTGGCGGCGGAGTGCGCCGAGGGTCTGGGCCTCGTTCACTTCCAGGAGTTGCTGGAGGAGAGGACAAATCCGCGGGCGCTGTTGGAGATGATCGAGGACAAGCGCTTCCGTCATCACGATCAGTGGGGCGTTCAGGTTGGGGCGATGGCGATGGTGAAGGTGGAGAGCTACCTGTACTCCAGCATGAAGCCGGCGCTGGTCCGTAAATCTCACATGATCCCTTGCAAGGGCGTGTCCAAGACGGTGAACGACCTGCGCAAACGCTACCGACGCGAGAACGGCGGCGAGCCGAGTATCCTGGTGCTGCCTTACGGCCAGCTGACGGTGCCGCAGGTGG
>CBDURB010000395.1:0-1787 GCA_965369585.1 uncultured bacterium | reverse complement strand
CCGCTCCCACAACATCGGGTGATACTCCACCTTCTGCCACATCCGGATCATGTCCCCGTAGTGGCGGCTTCCCGGATGGCCGGACTGGCCGGAGGGGATCACCGCCAGGCTGTTGTCGAAGTCACCCAGGTCTATGATCTGGCGGTAGGAGGCGGTCGAGCCCCGGAGATCGTATCCGTGATAAGGCGCGTAGGAGGCCTGCCACACAGTGTTGGAGTCGCCGCCTACCGGCACCGGCCCGCGGTTGAACAATCGCGATAGGGCCCGCGTCTGCCCCATGACATGGCGGAACGTCTGCCGGTGCAGGCGGCCCCACTGCCACTGCGACACATCGTCGCCCATGAGCCCCCGCAGCTCCGCCGTCGCCGATGCCAGCGCCTCCTCCATCGCCTCCGTCCAGCTCTTCCCCGCGAACCACTTCTTCCTATCCTTCATCTTCGACATGAGCCAGGAGTAGCAAGTGACGAAGAAGTCGCCGCCCGGCCTCAAGGGGTGGATGCCGCGGCCCATATAGAAGTCGGACCAGGAGCCGATCTTCTCCTCCAGCGCCTTCCGCACCAGGTGCGTGTAGAACCCCTCGAAGACGCATGCCGCCACGCTGTCCGCCGCCACCACGTGGTCCCAGGCCCGAATGAAGGTGAGCGCCCGTCTCCCCCACTCATCCTGGGGCTCGAGTTGGAGCATACGAGGCACCAGCTCCCGCGCCGGCAGCGACAACTGGTCCGCCTGCATGCGCCGGAAGTCCTCGATGGAGAGCTTCTCCTTCTCCTCCAGCATCTCGATGATGCGCTCCTGGCGAGGGCTATCGAAAAACTCGGCGCTCAGAAAGTGAGGGTAGTCGTCGTCCACTATCTTGTTGTTAGCACTCGCTACCCAGTTCGTGGACGGGTTGAGGGCTGAGGGCAGCTCATCGAAGGGCACCCAGCCCGTCCACTCGTACTCGCCGGTCCAGCCGGGCATGGGAATGATGCCGTACCCCTTCGAGCGAATGGGGACGAACCCCCCGAGCTGATACCCGATGTTCCCGTCCACGTCCGCGTAGGCAAAGTTCTGCGACGGCGCAGGCCATATCCTAAGCGCCTCCCGAAACTCATCCCAGTTGCGTGCGCCCATGAGCATTAGATTGCTTTGAGTCTGATGCGCCCGCTCCAGGGTGACGCTGCGCAACGCCAGCGTCCGCGTCTCTCCCTTGATCGCCGGACTGATGACCGGCCCGTGGCGAGTGATCAGCACCTCCTCCACTACCGGCTCCTTGCGACCCCGTACCACAATCTCCTCTCGGATAATCTCTCCGTCCAGCCACTTCTCCTCATAGGCATACTGCGAGGGGTTGTCCGGGTTCACCCTCTCCACGAACAGGTCGTCACCATCGACTATCGACGCCGTGAGGCCCCAGGCGATCCGATCGTTGTGGCCGATGACGACGTGGGGCGTGGCAGGCAAGCCGGCGCCCGCCGCCTTAAGCTCCGGCGACTCGATGTGGAACTCCCAGAAAATGGAAGGCATCTGCAGCGGCAGGTGCGGGTCGTTCGCCAGGAGCGGCCTGCCGCTGGCGGACTTCTTCCCGTTCACCACCCAGTTGTTGCTCATCCCGCGGCCGGACAGCGCGCCCATGAGCTCGGCCGCGGCGTCATAGTCATTCACCAGTGGGGGCCCGGCGCCTTTCGCCTCTGCGCCGGGAGGCACGATAAGAGGCTTGCCCTGTGGATAGAGGGGCTCCAACGCCTCCATGATCTTGGCGCCGAAGCGTTCCACCGTCCAGGAGCGCAGTATCTCTCTGTCCCAGT
>CBDURB010000394.1:0-1788 GCA_965369585.1 uncultured bacterium | reverse complement strand
CATATCCATCGCCGGTGGGTTCCTCTTTAGGCGACATTGTAGCACCGCAACGGAGGGCGGGGCTACGCGGGGCCTAAGAGCCGCTGGCCATCCGTAGAGTTGCCCTAGGTGACGTCTCGCGTTAGGAAGCGCCCGTAGGCGAGGCTGATGAAACCCGTCACATAGGCGGCGAGCACGCCCGCGGCCTGCCATCTGCCCGGCAGGTCTTCCTCCGGCACGACGGCGTTGGAATCCAGAACGGAGCTGATGTTAGTGTAGATCAGCGCGTCCGGGAGCCATTCCAGCGACTCGGTCGAAGTGAAGAGGGGCGTCAGCAGCACCTCGGCGTAGAATACGACGATAGGAATGGCGATCCCTGCGGCGGTTGACCGAGACCAAAGGGCGATAACGAAGGCCAGCGCCGCGTAGGGGACAATCACGTAGGCGGTCCTCACGATCGATGCCAGCGAGTGCCCCACAAAGTTGTCTCCCAGGTTGCTGTTCAGATCTCTGAACGCTGTCACCAGGGCGCTCCCCGCGAGAGCCGCCAGGAAGCCAAGGAGCACGATAACCATCACGAACAAGCCGAGCGAGATCAGCTTCGCTGTTAGGAACGGCGACCGGCCAGCCGTTCTCGGCAATAGTGTCCGGATTGTACCCCAACTGAACTCCGTCGCTATCGAGCTGGCCGCCAGGGTCACCGTCAGGATGACGCCCAACTGGTACACGATGAACATCCCGTTATCGTGGACCTCACTAATCCGCAGATTCTCCAGAACGTCGCCTTCCTGGGATTCCCCAACGGATCCCAGCAAGAGATAGGTTCCCAATAGCGCGCCAACCACCACCAGCAGCAGCACGCGCGTCATCATGCGATGAGACAGCTTGAACAGCTCACTGCATAGAAGGGGCAGCACTAGTCGCCCTCCGCTTCGGGGCTCGCCTCTGTGTCAGTCAGCTCCAGGAACACGTCCTCCAGCGAGCTCCGGCGCGGTACCATAGCCGTAACGTACAGATCCGCGTCACCGAGGGCACGGCTGATGTCGGCGCCGCGCTCTTCCGGCGTGACGACAGATAGCCTTTCATCTTGGACGCTGACCCGCTGGACGAACGGAAGTGTCCTGATGATCGCTGCCGCTCGCTCCGGATCCGCGACCTGGATCTCCAGAAAGCTGCCGCGTTCCAGAAGGTCGCTCACTGTTCCCACGTGAAGGAGCTTCCCGCGGCGGAGGATGGCCACGCGGTCGCAGACCTGCTCGACCTCGTGCAATAGGTGGCTGGCCAGCAGAACGCTTCGGCCCTCGCGCGCGAGCCGCGGTATCAGGTCGCGCACCTCCCGCTGCCCGGCCGGATCCAAGCCGTTCGTCGGCTCATCGAGGATGACTAGGTCAGGGTCGGTAAGCAGCGTCGATGCGATGCCAAGACGCTGCTTCATGCCCATGGAGTAGGTCCTGAACGGGCTCTTCGGGCGATCTGCCAAGCCTACATACTCAAGGAGGGCGTCGATCCGGCCCGGGAGAACACCACCGGCGGCCAGCGCCAGCGCGCGGAGGTTGTCGCGGCCGGAGAGGTATGGATAGAAGGCCGGCGACTCGATGATCGCGCCGATGCGGCGCAGGGGGACGCTGGTGTACTCGACTCGCCCGGCGGTTGGCGCGATCAGGCCCAGGATCATCCCGACCGTGGTCGATTTACCAGCGCCGTTTGGCCCCAGAAAACCGAGGACTTCTCCCCTGTGCACCTCAAGGTCCAGCCCGTCAACCGCCGTGATCTCCCCGAAGCGCTTGGTCAGCCCCACCGTGCGAAGAC
>CBDURB010000393.1:0-1809 GCA_965369585.1 uncultured bacterium | reverse complement strand
CCGGCCCAGGCCCTGCCCCTTAGCCTGACCGGCCCCGCCTCCACCAGGCGAGTGCGCGTCGCGAAATCCGGTACCCCGGGTGGGATCATCAGCGCCCGCACCCTGATCAGCGTAACCGGCTCGCCGGGGTCGTCCGCCTCTTGCGAGTAGCGATAAGTCTGCGACATCTGGTACCCCTGGAACGGCTCCGCCACAGCCTCTACGCCGGCCAGCCATTTTACGCTCGCCATCCCGTACCAGCCGGGCACGATGAGGCGTAGCGGGTAGCCGTGCTGCGGCTGAAGCGGCTCGCCGTTCATCTCGTAGGCCAGCAGCACCTCATCGCGCCTCGCCTCGGCTGTGCTCAGGCTGCGCTCGTAGGAATGGAGCTCGCCTCCTTGCACTCCCCGATCGAGGCCGGTGAAGACGATCTCGATCACCTCGTCGCTGACGCCGGCCTCCTCCAGCAGCCCTCGCAGCGGCGTGCCCCTCCACTCCGCGGTCCCAATCGCCTCCAGCAGCCACGGCTGGCTGATAGGCCGGGGAGAGAGAAGCGCCCGCCCGTTCCCCGCGCACTCCATCGTCACGGCTGTGGTAACCGCCGGTCGCGCCTTGATCTCGTCCAGCGTAAGGCTCATCGGCTTGGAGACCAGCCCTCCCACCTTCAGCCGCCAGCCCTTGGCATCCACCTCCGGGATGTCGAAGTGGACGAGAAGGAAGTGCATGCCCGTGGGCGTGATCGGGTAGCGCAACCCCTCCAGCGGCATGCCCCCGTTACGCAGGGCAAGCTGGACCTCCTCCTTGTAGAAGCTATCTCCCGGCTCTAGCTCCTTACCGCCGGCAGCCGCCGGAAATTGGTCGCTCACGTCACGTTCGCTCGTGACTTCTTCCCTCGATGACGCTTCACGATTGCGCGGTTCCCGTGTCACCTGCGTCTTGCTCCGCTTCGACACGCTGGCTCTCGCGGAGTTCAGCCACTTTGTGGAACACCACGTCCGCTCCGGTCCGCTCAAGTATCCACTCGCCCAAGCTCGGCGACATAGCGGTGGCCGCCAGTAGAAACCGGATAGGGTTGGGGTTGACGATCACCTCCGGCAGGTCCTTCTTGATCGCTCGTATGACGCCGCGGGCCACCGCCTCCGGCTTCGACACCCCCAGCCTGCGCGGCGCCTCCACGCCGAACTCCTGTTTCGTCTTGGCGTACATCCCCTCCTCTACGAACCCGGGGCAGACTACCGACGTGCTGACCCCATGGCGGCGGTACGTGCCCCGCAGCGACTGCGTGAACCCGATGAGCCCGGCCTTCGTCGCCCCGTACGGCTCGTTGTAGGCCGGGCCGGCCTTGCCGGCCAGCGAGGACACGTGCACGATGTGACCTTGCCCTCTCTCTAGCATGCCAGGAAGGACCAGCCACGTAAGGTGCATGGGCGCGACGAGGTTGACGCTTACTATCTGATCGATCTCCTCCAGCGTGAGCTTGTGGTACGCCAGTATGAGTTCGATGCCGGCGTTGTTGACGAGGATGTCGATAGCGCCGAACTCGGACCGTGATCTCTCGACCAGCGATTCCAGCGCTGACCTGTCGCCAACGTCTGTGGGAACAGCGATGGCTCTCACGCCCAGGCGCTCAACCTCCTCCCGCACCCCCTCCAGCGCGCTGGCGGAGCGCGCCGCCAGGACGAGGTTCGTGCCCTGTTTCGCCAGCGCCCGGGCGACATGGACGCCAATGCCCTTGGAGGCGCCTGTGAGGATGGCCGTGCGGCCCCTGAGATTCCGCATGATTAGCTCCTTTCCAAACGTCGTCTGGTTAGTGGCGCTACCCCTCCTCCC
>CBDURB010000392.1:0-1811 GCA_965369585.1 uncultured bacterium | reverse complement strand
ATGGCTGCAAATGCCCCAGAAGCCCACCGTCTCCCTCCTCACCCTCGGCTGCAAGCTCAACCAGGCTGACGCCGAGACGATCGCCCGCCGGCTCGCCGGCGGCGGCGTCCGCGTCGTAGACCGCCCCCAGAAGGGCGCCGACGCCTTCGTCATCAACACCTGCTCCGTCACCCACGTCGCGGACCGCAAAGCGCGTCATCTTACCCGCCTGGCCCGTCGCCTCTCCCCTGACGCCACCATCGTCCTCACCGGCTGCTACGCCGAGACCGCCCCCGATGACGTCGCCCAGCTCACCGGCGCCGACTTCGTCCTGGGCAACACCGCCAAGCCGGAGATCCCCTCACTGCTGCTGGAGCGGCTCCAGCGCCGCAGCGACCCCGCAGCCGGCTGCCCCACCCCGGTGAGGGACGGATTGCGTACCAGAGCTTTCATCAGTATCCAGGAAGGCTGCAACGAGCTCTGCGCCTTCTGCATCGTACCCCGCACTCGCGGCCGCGAGCGCAGCACGGCTATCGATAAGGTAGTCCAGGAGGTGCTGGCCCGCGAGCAGGAGGGCGTTCTGGAGGTGGTGCTTACGGGCACGCAGCTTGGCAACTACGGACGCGACCTGCGCTGGGACGAGCCGGGGCCGCGCCGCCTTCTGGAGGCGCTGCTGCAGCGCACCTCAGTACCCCGCATCCGCTTCTCCTCCCTCCAGGCGCAAGACATCTCGCCAGAGCTGCTAGGGCTATGGCGTGACCCCCGCCTCTGCCCCCACTTCCACCTCCCCCTCCAGAGCGGGTCCGATACCGTCCTCCGCCTCATGCGCCGCCGCTACACGGCCGAACGTTTCCGCCGCGCCGTCGCCCTCATTCGCGAGCTCGTTCCCGACGTGGCGATCACCACCGACGTCATCGCCGGCTTCCCCGACGAGACGGATGCCGATTTCGAGGCCACACACAGCCTGTGCGAGAAGATAGGCTTCGCCGCCATCCACGCCTTCCCCTACTCCCGCCGGCCCGGCACCGCCGCCAACCTCATGCGGAACCACATCCCCGTGGCTGTCCGCCGCCGCCGGCTGGAGCGGCTGCTGACGCTGGCCGATGCCTCCGCGCAGGCCTTCCGCCGCCGCCACCTGGGCCGGCTGATGCCCGTCCTCTGGGAGCAACGGAAGCGCGGCCTCTGGCAGGGATTGACCCCCAACTACCTCCGCGTTTACACTCGCGCCGATGACGACCTGACCAACAAGCTCCTGCCCACACGGCTGCTCGCCCTTCAGGACGAGGGCCTCAGCGGCGAGCCGGAGCCGGCAGCGATACCTCTGACATGAACGAAACTAACCGTACGGCCATCGTCCTCCTGGCTGCTCTGTGGATCGTCCTCATGGCGGTCGCCATCTTCCTCGCCTGGTCCGACGCCGAGCTGGCTGTCGACGGCCTGGGAGACTTCGCCGAGTACCTGGACGACCATCGCGACACCGCGTCGAAGCTGATACTGACCTTGGGCGCCCTGGTGCTCATCGTCCTCGCGCTGCTAGTCGTCATCGTCGAGTTGGCCCCGGAGGAAGAGACGCGGGAGATCAGGGTAGAGCAGGCCGGCGCCACCACCATAGTCCCCGCCGAGCCGCTGAGGGAGCGCCTGGAGGAGGCGCTCACCGCGATGCCCCAGGTCTCCGCCGCCAGGGCCCGCGTCTTCTCCCAGAACAAGGGCGTCGGCATGAAGCTGGACCTGACCATCACACCGGACGCCAACATAGCGCTGGTCACGCAGGAAGCGTCACGCGTGGTCGTGGAGACGCTCCAGGCGGACCTGGGCCTGCCCGTCGCCGCGCC
>CBDURB010000391.1:0-1822 GCA_965369585.1 uncultured bacterium | reverse complement strand
GAGGGCGAGGATGGAAAGCCCCACCTGATACCGCATCCTCCACGGGATGAACGCCGCTGGGATGAAGAGCACGAGGGCAATCCCGAAGCCGGGCGGGACGTCCGGGCGCGTGAACGCGTTCATAAGAAGGCCGAGAACCAGGTTCAGGGCGGCGACGAAGAACACCGTCACCTGCAGGGCCGTCAACCCGGGCCTGGCTAGGTAGATGTACGCCAGCGCCACGGCGAAGGAAGCGGGATAGGCCAGATCCAGGGTTCTCTTCCACGCCCAGATGCCGCTCTGCGCGATGGGCTCCGAGAGGGGGACGAAGAGAGACACCACCCAGAGGAGGAGGCTGATGCCCAATCCAAGCGCGAGCACCAGGCGGCTCCGGCGCCAGAGCAGCGCCTGCTGCTCTCTCTCGAACGAGGAGCCTAGCTGTGTGGTGCCTAGACCAAGGGGCCGGCCGATCCTAAGGCTGCCCTCTGATCTCGCCTCGCTGGGTTCTTGGTCTGCCACCTGTCCTCCCGGGGCGGCCATCGGAAAGCCGGCGTCTCTCCAGGCGCCAGCTCCCCCGTCCATGACTCTCAGCCTGATCCAGCCTTCCGTCTGATACTGAGCCGCCCGACCGACGGCTGTGGCATCTTCCTGTCAAGCGCAGTAGAAGATTAGCTCTTGCCCGGTGGATAGCTCGGACTCCTTGGACGTCAGCTCAGTGAGCGTGATGGCGCCCTCTAGCCGGTGCTTCTCGCACTTCTCCTGGCTCTCATAGGCGCACACCAGGAGGGCGTCAGAATCTGGGGAGATCAGTTTCTGCCGGACCTCAACAGCGCTGATCCGTTCTGCCGCCGTAGCCGTTGGCATTGGCGTAGACGCAGAGGTGCCACGCTTGGCTTTCCTTGGCCCAAGCTGTTTACGCAGGAAGTTCATGAGCCCTCCGCTCGTGTAGGGTCGAGATGGTGCTTGAATCTCGCTAGGGGAGATGAGCTTCACCCTACAGAACCGGGCCGAGCCGACCCGTCTTGTCACGCTTCTAATCTAAGCAGTCTGTACGGTGCGCGCAGATCACCATCGTGCGCTGCCGCCCAGATGCCAGCAGAGGCGGCCCCGAAGGAACCGCCCCTGCGAGTGCGGTTTTACTTAGCCCGGTCCATGCTTACCGTGAGGATGTTGTCCTTGTGTTTGCTCAGATACGGCGCGAAGTCTTCCTCGAACGCCCTGTCGAACTCCTCTCGCTCGGGCGTGCCCTCGGGAAAGTGTTCTTCAAACCACGCGTCGCCCCACTCCTGCGCCTCGTCGATGTGTGCCAGGGACGCATATTCGGTCATCATCCAGACGTTGGCGGCCGTGTTACCCCAAGCATGTGTGGCATAGCGGAAGCCCAGAACATGAGGATTCTCGTTCGCTGGCGGGACCGAATATGTGTCGATGAAATCGAGCGCCGCTCCAAACGCCTCTCCGAACGGCACGTGAAACGTGGTGACAGTGATGACGCGGGTTTCCGGTTCGTCCTCTTGAGCTAGGAGCGCCGACGCGTTGAGGGACGCAACGGCCCCGACTAGCACAAGCAGCAGATACCTCCGCATGGGACCTCCTTTGTGGGATTGCAGCGATTACTCGCGACTCAACGTTGCATCTAAAGGGTTGTGGCATACCGGGCGCAACTGTACGGCGGCGTACGGATCTACCGGGTCTACGAGGACGAGATCAGGAGCGTGGAGGGGCTGACCGGCTGTACCTACTCGGTCGAGATCAGCCCCGATCTCGGGGTGATCCCGCCCAGAAACCCCCCCACCGATGCAAAGGAGCCGCGATAACTCGCGGCGCTCGCCATAGGATATAC
>CBDURB010000390.1:0-1840 GCA_965369585.1 uncultured bacterium | reverse complement strand
GGAGCGTGTCGTCCGTAGCGATGAAACCCCATTTGTCGAGATCGACAGCACCCTTGAGGAAAGCGGTGTTCGGGTCCAGGCCGATGAAGATGAAGGCGGCCGCGGGCCGGAACACCCGCTCCTTACCACTCTTATTGTCCCTGGCGACGATAGCGGATAGCTTGCCGCCCTCGCCCCGGAACTCCGCCACCTCCATGTTCGTGTGCACTTCTAGCTGCGGGTGGTTGAGCACCTTATCCCGCAGAAGCTGCGAGCCCTTCAGCCGGTCGCTGCGCTCCAAAATGCGAACCTTCTTGGCGAACTTCGAAAGGAAGAGCCCCTCCTCCAACCCGGAGTTCCCCCCACCGATGACGACTAGCTCGTCCGCGCCCCTGTAGAAGGGGCCATCGCAGGTAGAGCAAAAATGGATGCCTGCGCCTATCAGATCCTCCTCCCCTGGGACGCCGAGCCGCCTGTAGGTAGACCCCGTGCAGATGATAGCCACCTGCCCGCAGTACTCATCCCCGCCTTCCGTCGTCGCCACCACGTACTCGCCCTCCCGCTTTATCGCCTTTACGCCCACAGCGGGGAGCAGCTCCACTCCGTAGCGCCTCGCCTGCTGGATGATGCGGTCCGCCAGCTCCCCTCCCTGGATTCCCTCAGGGAAGCCCGGGTAGTTGTCTATGCGCTCAGTAAGAGCCGCCTGGCCGCCCAGAGCGCTCTTCTCAATCACCAGGCTGTCGATCCCCTCGCGAGCGGCATAGATCGCCGCCGTCAGCCCGGTTGGCCCACCACCTACGATCAACAGGTCATAGTAGCTACGTTCGGCCTTGAGGCTCAGGCCTAGCTTCTGCGCCAGCTCATCGTTGGAAGGCTCAAGGAGATGGCTTCCATCGGCAAAGACGATGGTGGGTATCGTCCGTCCGCCGCCCTGAAGCTCCTCCACGAAGCGCAACCCCTCCGGGTCCGCATCGATATCGATCCAGTCATAAGCCACGCGCTGTTCGCCCAGGAACTGCTTGGAGCGTTTGCAATCGGGGCACCAGGGGGCCCCGTAGACTTTGACGTCTGCCATAAGTCACATCTCCTTAGCCTTAGCCTTGATTGCTGGGGCGCCTCACGGGAACGCCCGGCCATGCACTGATATGTATTCTGCGCCGCTAGCCTCCTAGCGGAATAGATCGCGCTCCGGCGGGCGCACCATGTCACGGGCCGTGCCGCAGCCCTTCGGGTACTCGTACCCCCGCACGATCGCTACCGGCACCCCGGATAGCTTCCCCATCACCAGCTCCGCCGCCGCCGCCAGCTCGTCGGCCACCGCCAGCGTGCTGACCCGCAGCTCGTTCCCGTAGGGGTCCGTCTGCCCCACGTAATCCACGAACGCCTCCATCCCCGCCACCCCCACCGCCACGTTAGTGTGGCCCTCACGCCAGGGCCGCCCGAACGTATCGCTGATGATCACCGGCGCCTCCAGCCCTGTCCGCTCCCGCAGGGCATCCCTGATCCCCGCCGCCGAACGGTCCGGGTCCTCCGGCAGCAGCGCCACGTACCCCGCGCCCACGTTGGAGGCGTCGATCCCGGCGTTGGCGCACACGAAGCCGTGCCGCGTCTCCGTGATAAGCACCGGCCCCGCCTGACGGACGATGCGGCGGCTCTCCCTGAGGATCAGCTCAACCAGCCGCGGGTCCTTATCCGTCTCCTCGGCCAGCCTCAGCGCCTCCGCGCCCGGCTCCACCTTCGCCAGGTCGACCACCCTCCCTTCGGCCTTGGAGACGATCTTCTGGGTGACGATCAGGACATCGCCCACCGCCGGGGGCGTGCCCTGCCGCTCCGCCGCCTCGCAGATCAGCGCCGCGACGTC
>CBDURB010000389.1:0-1841 GCA_965369585.1 uncultured bacterium | reverse complement strand
GGGTCTACGTGGGCGCCCACTGGCCCAGCGACGTCCTCGGCGGCTACTATCTGGGAGGCCTGATACTGGCTGCCATCATAGCCGGCCACCGGCTAATCGTGCTGGGCCTGCCCGCCGGCAGGCAGGAAGACCCAGTGAGCGAGTAACCATTATCATGAGCCTACGTTATTAGTAGCACGGCGCTATGAACTGGCTTGACATCGTAATCGTTCTCGTCATCGCCTTCTTCTCGATCTCCGCCTTCCGGGCGGGCCTCATACGCGAGGTAGTGACGCTCGTCAGCGTCGCCGTGGGCGTTGTCGTCGCCGGCCTGTTCTACGATGAACTGGCCCGCGATGTCCTCGTTTTCATTGACAACGACAAGACAGCGCTTATTATCAGCTTCCTCGTCCTTCTGGGCGCTGTCTACCTCGCCGGTCAGCTAATCGCCGGCATGCTCAAGCAGGCAGCCTCTCTCTTGCTCCTGGGCATGGCGGATCACGCGGGCGGCGCCCTGTTCGGGCTCATCAAGGGGCTGATCGTAGTCGAGGTGCTTCTGATCCTGCTCGTGACCTACCCTCAGTTGGGTCTGAAAGGCGACATCGACGGCTCGGCCCTCGCCTCCGTGTTCCTGGATGCGGCCCCCCTGCTTCTGCTCGTTCTCCCTGACGAGTTCGAGCAGGCCGTCGACGCCTTCGTCGCCTAGCCAAAAACGGTAGCATTGCGCGGTTTCGCAGCTATCTGCTACCATTGGGCTCGGTGACCTCAAAATGGCGATTACCACCATCCCGGTACTGGTCCTCAACCAGAACTACGAACCGCTGAACGTCTGCACCGCTCGGCGGGCCTTCGTGCTCGTCGATAGGGGCAAAGCGGAGATCCTGGAGAACGGCCGCGGTTACCTCCATAGCCCGACCACCCTCTACCTCATCCCCTCCATCATCCGCCTCATCTACCTCATCCACCGGCCAAGACCTCAGGGCCGCCTCACCCGCCGTGATGTCTTCCTCCGCGACCGCTTTACCTGCCAGTATTGTGGCAAGCACACCAAGGACCTGACGCTAGACCACGTGCTGCCCCGGCACCGGGGCGGCGGCCACAATTGGCAGAACGTTGTAGCCGCTTGCAAGGCCTGCAACCACCGCAAGGCCGGCCGCACTCCCCAGGAGGCGCACATGCACCTCATCCGCGACCCCTTCCGGCCACCCTTCAGTTTCTTCCGAACCTTCTACCCCTACCTGGAAGACCAGGTTGAGTGGCGCAAATTCGTCCCCGGCTGGGAGGTGGACGAGGGGTTCGCCTAGGCGCCGCCGTCCAGAGTACCCACTATTACCCCTGACACTTGCGACAGAAGTTCGTGATCCGCTGCCCCGCCGTGATCTCCGAGATGCGCGAACCGCAGCGGGGGCAAACCTCGCCGCCCTTGCGGTGCACCCTCAGGTGATCGCGGTAATGGCCGTCCGGCAGCCCATCAGCCTCCATCCGCTGCCTGACTATGGGCGTCGCCCACTCCATCACCACCCGCACCGCCCGAAACAGCCCGCCCAGCGCCTCGTCGGTGAGCTCAACCCGCTTGCGATAGGGATGGATGCCCGCTTCCCAGAGCACCTCATCGGCATAGGCGTTGCCGATACCCGCCACAAACTGCTCCTTGGTCAGAACGTTCTTGATCTGGCCGCGATGCTTCTTTAGCCGCTGCACGAACAGCTCTTCCGTGAGCTCCCGGCTCATGACATCCGGCCCCATCTCCGACCAGCGTGGTACCGCCGCCGGCAGCTCACCCTCCTCACGGACCAGATACACCTTCCCCATCAAGCGTTGGTCAAAGTAGCGCAGCTCCATAGCATTGTCCAGCGCCAGCA
>CBDURB010000388.1:0-1842 GCA_965369585.1 uncultured bacterium | reverse complement strand
AGGCTGGTCAGTGATATCAGCCCCAGGACCTCGTCTTGGAACACCAGAGGGAATGTGGCCATGGATGCCAGGAGGCCCTTACCGGACAGCAGGTATCGTACCTTCTTGGGGAGCCGCTCGTCCTTGGCCATGTCCCTGTACAACACCGGCTTCTTGCCGCGGGCAAGGGCGATGATGACGTCGTCCAGAGCTCCCTTTTTATAGGATCGGGAGACCGGGTGCTCTGAATACCGGCCCAGATTGACGATGCGATAGGCCAGCCTTTGTCCGCTGGGCTCCAGGACGCTGATCGCCACATTGTCGAAGCCGCTGGCCCCCGCCACCGCCGTCGCCAGCTCTGCCAGCACCTGTTCCTTTTTCTGGGTTCGTCCTACCACCCGCGCTATGTCGGCCAGCGCCTGCAGCTGCCGCCTCTGCCGGCTCGAACGAGCCGAGTCGATCAGCCGCGTCACCAGGGGGGCCAGGATGGGCGTCACCAGCTCCACGAAGGCGATATCGGACCGCTTCAGCCGCCCGCTGAGCTCGCCTACGATCAGCATCTCGGCGTTCCCCTCCGGCATCGGGATCAGGGTTGCGACGTGGCTACGCGTCACCCCGGGCCGGGCCGCCACCACATCGTAGACACGCCTCTCGATAACGTTGAAGGCGCAGGAGCTCGCCTGCTCAGCCATGAACCGATTGAGCAGCCAGTAGCCTTCCTGCTTTATCTCATAGTCGTTAGGGTCTCCGGACTCACCCAGCTTGCGGAACCAGTCATCTCCGTAGAACAGGTATGCGGCGTCGGCCTTAAGCGCTTCGCGGATCGCCTTAGAGGCATCCTTCAGGGCGGTCGCCGCTTCTTCCGGCTTACGCCGCCCCACTCGGGCTACTTCTTGCAGTACCGATAAAGTGTTCAAGCTTCTCCGGGCCACGCGGTGGGTTCTGATAAATGGTCGCCTGACTTTATAGATGGCGTCTGCTGCCCTAGCGTTACCGGCGCTTCTCCCGTTTTCTGCCCGAGCAATGAGAAAGTAGGAGAAAGGGGAGAGCGATGAGCAGGTTCGCGCGTTGCGCGTCCAGACCTGCGGCCACCCCCGGTTTCCGCCTCGTCGCCGACTGCGGGATGACCGGCTGGCTACTGCTTCGCCGTGGGCTCGGTTAGAGCGAGCGTCGTAGCGTACGTATCCCCGGCGTCCCGTACACGGATTCGAACTCGGGGTCATGCCTCTCCGCGATCGCCGCGAACCCGCACTTCTCGTACGCGCGCTGCGCCGAGTCGTTTCCGATGAAGACGCTGATGTCCGCCACCGGTGCGCCGCGCCTGCGGCCGCGCTCCATCATCTCCTCCAGCAGGCGGTCGACGAGCCCTCTGCGGCGGAACTCCGGCAGCGTCGCCACGTTCTCCACGATCCACGCCCCCGGCGCGTGCTCCGGAATCACGTTCATGATCGACTTCGCCCGCTCAAAGCCGGCCGCGGTCTCCTCCTCCGTCCTCCCGGTCTTCTCGTTCGCCTCAATTATCGCCATCCGCAGAGTTGGGCCTCCCAGCTCTGCGTCGATGTAGCCGCACAGCGCCGACGCCGGCCTGCCGTCCACCTCGGCGACGATGAACGTCGAGCGATGGACCCAGTGCAGCTGCTCCGTCGTCGCCAGCGCCTCCAGGTAGCGCACCTTGTACGCTTCGTCGCCGTCCAGCATAACGTCCCAGAACCCCCGCTCCAAGTGCGAGCGGAACGCCGTCAGCGTCACCCACGCGATGAACGGCGCGTGCTCCGGTGTCGCTTCCACGATGCGCACTGTGGTTTCCGTCGTCATGCGATCTCCTCCCCTGTCAACCCGTCCGCCCTGCCGGCCAGTAGGGGC
>CBDURB010000387.1:0-1842 GCA_965369585.1 uncultured bacterium | reverse complement strand
GTTGGCGCACTCTCTTCCGCGCTCGGCCTTGGTTCCGTCCCTGGGGCAGCCTTCGTTCACCCAGCCGTCCTCGTCATCGTCGGTTGAGTTGTCGCATTGCGGGCCTGACTCCGGGGCCAGGTCTAAGGCGGACAGCTCGCCCTTATCAGTGCTGACCACGAGCAGGTCGTCGGCGGCTACTGTGGGGCCGGCCCAGCCTTCGGGGTTGTTGAAGCCAACGCAGGCAGCGGCGGTGAGCATGGCGAAGGCAAGAAGCGCCAGACCTAGGGGCGGGTGGGTGCGTATTATGCGCCGGATATTTATCCTCCTTGGCAGCGGCCTCAACGAAGCGGCCTACTGAGCGATAGTTTTCCTGTCCGCTTCGTCTCCGGGCACGGGGTCGTAGCCGCCGGGGTTGAACGGGTGGCAGCGCAGGATGCGCCACAGGGTGAGGAAGCCGCCTCTGAGTAGTCCATACGTCTCTATGGCCTCGTAGCCGTAGTGGGAGCAGGTGGGCTGGAAGCGACAGGCCGGCGGGCGTGTCGGCGAGACCGATCCTTGATACCAGCGGATGAGGGCCAGAGCCGGTCGCTTCAAGCGCGTTTCTCCTCCCCCAAGGCGCTGGCGTCGTCAGAGAGGATGCCGGCGCGGGCGAACAGGTTAGCTACCGCTGCTTTCAACTGGTGGAAGTCAGCCTGGGCGGCGGGGGCGCGGGCGGAGATGACGATGTCCCTTCCGGGGCGCGTGGTCAGACTGCGAATGCCCTCTCGCAGGCGACGACGGACGCGGTTACGCACCACCGCGTTGCCCAGGCGTTTGCTGGTGACGAATCCGTAGCGGTTGTGCTGGAGCTGATTAGGAACGCTTCTTAACACTAGCAGGCGGCTGGTGAGGAACTGACCTCTCTTGAATACGGTGTCGAAATCCTTGCGCCTCCGTAGCCGGAGCTGTTTGCGCACGACCGCGTTGGCCCGGCGGTCCGCCCGATCAAACGGCGAGCCGCCGCCGCCCCTTGAGGAATCGGCGTTTGAGTATCGCCCGTCCGTTACGGGTTCTATTCCTGCCCATAAAGCCGTGTCGGCGCTGGCGGCGTCGCTTCTTGGGCTGGTAGGTACGCTTGGGCACAAGGCTCCTCCAATGGCCAACAGGAGGCCAACAAAACCGCGCCCCGCCTTGGACGGGGCACGGCGCAATTATACGAGCCCCCAGGTTGGCGGTCAAACTGAGCGCTGGTCACGGTAGCGGCAGCGTTGGCCCTTCGGCCAGGCCGTAGGCGAGGCGGTAGCGGGCGTAGTGCTCCAGCACCAGCTGAACGTATGCCCTGGTCTCGCTGAGGTCTATCGTCTCCAGAAGCACGTCGGGGTCGCCCGCGGCGGCTTCCTGCCAGCGCAGTGAGTTGCCGGGGCCGCCGTTGTAGGCGGCCAGCGCCGCCGGGATGTCGCCGGCGAACAGCTCCAGTTGGGAGCCCAGGTAGTGGGCGCCGAAGCGGAGGCTGACGGTAGGGCGGAGCAGGTCGGAATAGGCAAAGTCGGGTTCGTTTAGCTGGCCGGCGATCTCGTCCGCGGTGGTGGGGATGACCTGGGTAAGGCCCAGGGCGCCGGCGAACGATTCGGCGTCCGGCTGAAAGAAGCTCTCCTGGCGGATCAAGGCCAGGAGGAGCAGGGGCGGGAAGCCGTTGGCCTCGGCCTCCGCTGTCGCCAGGTCCAGGTAGTCGCTGGGGTAGGCGAGCCGCAGGATATCGGGCGGCGCGTCGAGGCGGTCTCCGATGAGACGGGAGGCGGCGCGGGCGGCGGCGGAGACCTGGCCCTGGTCGTCGAGGGCGCGGGCGAGCCGGTACATCGGCCAAGGCTGGCCGGCGAGGTC
>CBDURB010000386.1:0-1856 GCA_965369585.1 uncultured bacterium | reverse complement strand
AGTCAGTCCAGCCTGGATGAACTGCGTGCCCTGGAGCTGTGCGGCGGCGTGGCTGGGGTGCGCTGGCACGGTGCCTAACTGGTCGGTGCGCGAGTAGTCGGCTCGATTACCTGTTCCGCTCTGCTGACTCCAACCTAGCGATGTGCTCCTCAAGGACGTAACGCGGCGTAAACCGCAACAGGATGCCAACCCCGATGACGACAACGAGTAGGTCGTCAAGGTGTCCGATCACAGGGATGAAATCCGGTATCAGGTCAATGGGTGTCGCCAGATACAGAACCAGCGCGGGTGGGATGGCCCGCGCGGCGAGCGGGATGCGTGGCTCACGCGCCAGCGCCGCCGCTAAGTGCAGCTTGTTGCGCAGGCGCAGGCGGGTGACTCGTTTGACGAGCGCGCGCTCCTCCAGATCGACGCGGTGCCACATCAGCCAGGCGGCAGCTCCGAGGATCAGGCAAGACAGGGCGAGACCAGCGAGCGCCGCGATCCAGAGCGTGCTCATCCCAAACTGGACTCACAGGCCAGCGGAGGGTCAGTCCAGCCTGATCCAGGTAGCCCTGGCCACGGCGCGCAGCTCACCGTTGTGGGAGAAGAGCGCCGTGCCGGAGTAGAGCTTGCGGCCATCCTCACCCAGGGGCCAGCCGATGACGACGCAGCGGTCGCCGCGCTGAACCGGCGCGATCAGTCTGGTGGCTTGCCGGCCCAGCACGATGGGGCGCCCCTCGTTGGGTTCATCGAAGAGCGCCCAGCCTCCCGGACAGTCCAGCGCCGCCCAGACGAACTCCGGCCGTACGGTGCTGTCCTCGCCGGCCAGCGAGGCGTCCGGCGTCCAGGCGGCGGCGACGATGTCGCGCCCGGGGATGGGGCCGGGGAAGATGCGTAGGCCATCGCCCTGTGTGCGCTGCGGCCCGCAGACGAGGCATGTCGGGAAGTCGTGCCGCCGGAAGCCGAGGTATGAGCGGCTGGCCTCCTCCGCATCAGTGAAGCTCACCGGCTCGGGGGCTTCGATCTCCACAGGGGCCGGGGCTCCTTCGGCGATGATCGTCTCGCCGTCGCGCAGGGCGATGCCGCCATCGTCGAGGCGCGTGACCTGCAGGGGCCGGTCCAGAGGAGGAGGGCGCCGAAGGGTGACCTCCGCCGTGCCGCCGACGAGCCCGGCCACCACCCCGCACACGTAGCCGCCGTTTCCAGACTCGGGCGGGCCGCGAAACCGTTGGTCGATGATGACTTGCTCGCTCATAGTAGCAACGATTATACGTCCGTCGATACGCCGATGATACTGCCGATGCCGAAGGTCAGCGCGGCCGCGGCAGCACCCAGGCCAAGCTGCCGGACGCCGCTCAGGAGGGCGCCGCGGCCCGTGAACAGCGATAGCGACGCGCCGACGGCGAACAGGGCTACGGCGCTGAGGGCGGCGGCGGCGACGACGAAGGGGGCGCTGGCGTCGGCGCCGAAGAAGAAGGGGATGACGGGGACGAGCGCGCCGACGGCGAAGGCGAGGAAGGAGCCGATGGACGCGCCCCAGGGCGAGCCCAACGCCGAAGGGTCCAGCCCAAGCTCTTCGCGGACGAGGGTTTCAAGCGCGACCTCCGGGTCCTGCATGAGGCGCGCTGCCACGGACTCGGCCTCTTCCTTGGGCAGCCCTTTGGCCCGGTAGATGAGCACCAGCTCCCGTTCCTCTTCTTCGGGCGCCGTCTCCAGTTCGTCCCGCTCGAGCTGGATCTGACGCTCGAACAGCTCTGTCTGGGCGCGCATGGAGACGTATTCACCGGCGGCCATGGAGAAGGAGCCGGCGAGGAGGCCAGCGACGCCGGCGAGGAGCACGAACTGGCCCTCCGCCTGGGCGCCGGCGAAGCCCA
>CBDURB010000385.1:0-1862 GCA_965369585.1 uncultured bacterium | reverse complement strand
CCCTCACGCACCGTCTCCGACGTAAATCCCTTGGTCACTGCCACCAGCGTCACCTCGTCGCTGGAGCGGCCGCTGCGGCGGCAGGCGCCGGCTATCCGGAGGCGCACTGCCTCCACCCGTTCGGCGATCGTGGATAGGCGTCCGGACGTCTGCATTCCGGTTTCAGTATAGCAGCGGCCGGGGTGGCGTTCAGCCTGCGATCCTGCTTCGTGGGCGAGGACTAAGCCTCCAGGATGCGCTTGCGTGCGTCGCGTCCTTTCAGTCTGGAGACTGGTTGAAGCGGGGCTTGCGCTTTTCCCGGAATGCCGCCAACCCCTCTCGGGCGTCGGCATGGTGGTCGGAGATGGCGGTCTTCGCGGCGATTTCGTCCAGGGCGTGAGCGAATGTCATCTCCGCCGCGTTGTAGACGGAGCGCTTCAACAGCCGCATCGCCACCTGAGGTCCGTCCGCCAGCTCGCTCGCCAGCTTCATTGTCCTGTCCATGAGCTGCTCAGGTGGCGCGACTTCGTGCACAAGCCCGGACTCCAGCGCCTCGGACGCGCTGACGATCCTGTTGCGCATGAGGAAGTCCATCGTCTTCGCCACACCCAAAAGCTGGACGAGCAGATACTGGCCGCCTTCGTCCGGCATCAGGCCGAAGCGCAGCGTGCCGCTGCCCAGCCTCGCCTCAGTGGATGCGATGCGAAAGTCGCAGGCGAGCGCCAGGGAAAGGCCTGTCTGGATAGCGACGCCGTTAATCGCGGCGATGGTGAGCTTGTCGAGATTGCGTATTGCCAGGTTGAGCGGCTGGGACAGGGCGCGGAGCCCATCGTACGTCCCGATTGGGGTCCCGTGTCCGCCGCCGATCTTGGGCACCAGCGCCGTGGCGCCCTTGCTTGGCACAGGGCGGCCCGTTACATCGTCGCCGGCGGAGAACGCTCGCCCGGAGCCGGTGAAGATCACCACCCGCACCGCGTCGTCCATCTGGGCCTGGAGCAACGTCTCCACCAGGTCCCGTTTCATGTCCTGGGTCATGCCGTTGAGCCGCTCCGGCTGATTGAAGGTGATGAGGGTGATGCCGGGGTCGTGCAGCGTTAGTTCAAAGCCACGGAAGTTACCCGCTTCCACAAGTCAGCCTCCATTCCCTGAGCGCGCGCTTCATTCGCCGGCGAACGTCGGCGACCGCTTCTCAACGAACGCCTTGGCGGCCGCCTGGTGATCGCTCGTTGTCGCCGAGAGGCGCATGTTCAACGCCTCCTGGTCAAGCAGCGTCAGCAGGTCGGAGGAGGCCGATCGGTTGAGGTTCTCCTTCATGCGGGCGTAGGCGAGGGTTGGCCCGCTGGCGAGCTGGTCTGCCAGCGCCATCGTCTCCTCTTCGAGCTTGTCGTGAGGGACGACGCGGCTTACCATGCCGATCTTGAGCGCTTCTTCAGCGATGAGTATCTCGCCGGTGAAGTACAGCTGGCGCGCCCTCTCCATACCGACGAGCCGGGGCAGGAAATACGACCCGCCGAAGTCGCCGCTGAAGCCGACGTTCCTGAACACCGTGCCCAGCTTCGCCTGCTCAGACGCGACCCGTAGGTCGCAGGCCAGCGCCAGGCTGAGGCCGGCGCCCACAGCATGCCCGTTCACCATCGCGATCGTCGGCTTGGGCATCGTGTGCAGCACGTAGCTCGTGCTCCTCTGCGAAGCGCGCAGCATCTCCACGCCTCGCGCGAAGTTTGCGGCCGGCGAGCGCTCGTCGTCGGCCCCCAGCACCGCGTCGCGGCCGGCAACCATAGCCTTCAGGTCTCCTCCGGCGCAGAACGCGCGGCCCGCCCCCGTCAGCACCACGCAGCGCACCGATTCATCGCTCGCGCAATCCGCGAGGTGCGCCGCCAGCA
>CBDURB010000384.1:0-1869 GCA_965369585.1 uncultured bacterium | reverse complement strand
CCTGGAACTCCGTGATGCCAGCCAGGTTCTCCTGTACCACCACCCTGAACTGTTGCCCCGATGTCATACTCAGTGGGGCACCAGCCTTGGCTATCGTCCACCGGATAGGTACGAACCCATCGGCCGCCGCTATCGTGCTTAGCGGTATACTATCCACGCCAGCCAGATAGGTGAACTGGTTGTGTTTCTTCAGCGTCTGCCCATCGAGGAAGTCGATAACATCCGGCGCCAACGTACTCGAGATGGTACTAGTAGCATAGACACCGATCTTCAGCCCCGCGGCCAATCCAGTACTTATCCCGCCAAACCCTTGGTTCTTTATCACGGCGTCCTGAATCAGCCAGTTGACTCGCTGCATACTGAACGTGCGCCCCGCGGCCAACCCGCTCGCAGCCGGATAGCTGAACTTGATTGGGGCTGTAGTGGTGGCAGCCGTGGTATCGTTCATGTTGATACCCGTACCAGAACTGGTGGCTATGAACTTGAACACCAGTTCGGTAGACGTAGCGCCGAGGCTGGCAGTGGCCACCACTCGAGCCGTGTACTTCCTACCCAGGTCTACGCCAACGCCACCCTTCATATCGCCTCCCTACTTCTTCTGCCTCTTGTACAGAAGCCATACACTACCGTCGCGCCGCACCGCCCAGCAGAACTCCCACCCATCATCACCCGATGCATTCAGCATTGCTGCCAAATGCCCTAACGAGAACTCGCCATGTTCACCTTCAAATACCGAACACTTCTCAATCCGGTACTCCCACTCAGGTCGTTTCGGCATCCTCGGTTGTTTGAACGAACGCCGATTCGCCGCCCGGTTCTATCCGTTCACCCGCTACCACTAGCCCCTGTTTCTTGTGGGCGTCAGGCATCGGGGCAGGCGTCCCGTCCATACCGTCGTCACCCGGCACCCAGTTGTGCGTCATCCAGTCCACCGTGTTCTTCGCGCCCCTGAGTTCAGCTATGGCCGCCGCCGCCTGGTTGTACTGATTCTGCGCTCCACCCATTCGCCGTTCCATCTCTTTACCATGCGCCAACAACTTGCGCCTAAACGGGGTGAACTGGGCCTGTCCGTACTGCCAAGCCGACTTACACAGGTCACTCTCATCAGGGATCGTGAACTTGATACCAAGCCCCAAGGCGGCGTCCTGCAGCGTCAGGGGCGGTCTACCCCCCATACCGATCAGCCACTCACAACTTGGGCGCTGCCATCCGTATTCGGACCCCTCTCCACCCATCATCATCATGTCCACGCCAAACACACCTATCTCGGCGTCTGGTATGGCGTGCCACACCCTGCGACCATCGTTCAGCGTGTACTCCCGTACCAACTCCATGATGGCCAGCCCGATCATCCAAGTGATGGAGTTGGTGAAGTAGGGACGGCCGAAGAAGTCGATCAAGGCTTGCGCCGGGAGCATGAGCGCCGAAGGCGCCTCGTCCCGTGGCGTCATTAGATACACAGGGATGTTTTCGGCTGCCCGCTTCATCCACGCGACATGGTTGGGGTCGCGGGGGTTCACCGGCCCCTCACTGAAATCCAACACGTTGTCGGGCGCATCGTGCTGCCGTGGCTCACGCCATTGGTGGCACTGGAACCAGCGTACCCGCTCATTGGTGTGCGGCATCTCTGGGAGGTCCATGTAGAGATCGTTCAGACCCCATATCTCCCAGTCCATGTTATTGAACGGGGCGTGAGACTTATGGTCCGTGTAGCCCACTATGGCTTTCTTCCGGAACCGCTCACGCCCCTTCGGTACTTCTATTGCCTGACGATCCGCTCCCAGATCAGTCATGCTGCCTCCGGTTTATGTTGCGGCGAAAACTACGCCGTTGGTGTTCGATACAACGCCCCACTTCACGCTAGACAAC
>CBDURB010000383.1:0-1872 GCA_965369585.1 uncultured bacterium | reverse complement strand
GGTCCAGATCTCCATCTCCAAACGGTCGTAGTTAGCCTCCCGACCGACACGCATGCGGCCAACCTTATAGTTAACCTTGCGCACCGGCGAGAACATGGCGTCCATTGGAATCACGCCCAGGGCCAGGCCATCGGCCTGGCCAGCGGGCACGTAGCCGCGGCCGGGCTCAACGTTTAGCTCCACGTGGAGCTGGCCCTTGGGCGAATCCATCGTCGCCAGGTGAAGATCCGGATTCACCACTTCATAGTGCTCCGGCACCTGTAGATCAGCTGCGGTGATCTCACCATCACGACCGCTGACGTCCAGTACCAGCGTCCCGGGCCGGTCTGAGGCGGCCCGCAGGCGCAGCTCCTTGACGTTCAGGAGGAACTCAATCACGTCCTCCTTTACGTTTGGTATGACGGAGAACTCGTGCTGTACGCCATCGATGCGCACAGAGGTAACCGCCGCTCCGGGAAGTGAGCTAAGGAGCACGCGCCTGAGCGCGTTCCCCAGCGTGATGCCGAAGCCGGACAGCAACGGCCCCGCGATGACGCGGGCGAAACCCTCTCTGCTATCCTCAACCTCGATCTGGGGTTCGAAGGACGGCTGCTCCTCCACGGGCGGAGCAGGCACGCCACCTTGGTATACCTGAGTTTCTAACATTGACTATCCCCTACCTTGAGTAGTATTCGACGACTGTGGCGGAGCTAAACTTAGCCCCAATCTCTTCTATCTCCGGCTGCATCAGCACACGACCGATCATCTTCTCCTCTTCAACGCTCAACCAGGAAGGCGGACTCTTGCTGGCCAACTGCTCTTTCACTATCTGGAAGTACTGCGAGTTCTGTCCCTGCGACGTCCAGCCGATGACATCGCCCACTTTGAGAACGTGTGATGGGGTGTGTGCTTTGCGGCCGTTTACGGTGATGTGCTCGTGCAGAACGACCTGACGGCCCTGGGCGCGCGAATCGGCGAAGCCCAGGCGGAACAGGAGGTTATCCAGGCGCAACTCCAGAAGCCGCAGTAGATTATCGCCGCTCACGCCGGGGCGGCGCACCGCCTCCGCGTAGTAGCGGCGGAACTGCTTCTCCAGCACGCCGTATATCGCGCGGGCGCGCTGCTTCTCCCGCAACTGAAGACCACGGTCGGACACCTTGCGACGGCGCGTGGAGCGCTGACCGGGGGCGAAAGGACGCCTTTCGAACGGGCATTTGGGCGAGTAGCACTTCTCGCCCTTGAGGTACAGCTTATCGCCAAGGCGGCGACAGAGGCGGCAGACGGGTCCGGTATAGCGGGCCATATCCCTCCTAAACTCGACGTCGCTTGCGCGCGCGACAGCCGTTGTGTGGTATAGGCGTCACGTCGCGGATGCTAGTCACCTGGATGCCGGAGGCCTGCAGGGAGCGGATCGCCGCTTCGCGACCGCTGCCGGGGCCCTTGATTCGCACGTCCACCTGCCGCAGGCCGTGATCAATGGCGCGGCGCGCGGCGGCCTCCGCGGCCTGGCCGGCGGCATAAGGCGTGCTCTTGCGCGAGCCTTTGAAGCCGACGGTACCGGCGCTGGCCCAGGAGAGAACGTTGCCGTTGGGGTCGGTCAGGGTGATAGTAGTGTTGTTGAAGCTGGACTGGATGAAGGCCAACCCGGCTGGCACGTTCTTCTTCTCCCGCTTGCGCGTGCGTGTCTTAGCTTTGCGTTCCGCCATACGGACTCTCCCTACTTCCTACTTCTTGACCACAGCTCGGCGCCTGCCGGCCACGGTGCGGCGCACGCCCCGCTTGGTACGGGCGTTGGTACGGGTACGCTGACCGCGACGGGGCAGGCCGCGGCGGTGTCGGATGCCGCGGTAGCTGTTGATCTCCACCAGCCGCTGGATGTTCTGCCGCACCTGC
>CBDURB010000382.1:0-1874 GCA_965369585.1 uncultured bacterium | reverse complement strand
GCGAGTCCTCGACATGGCCACCGGCACCGGCGCCCTCGCCCTGCGCCTCTGCCGGCGCGACGGCGTGCGGGTGACGGCCGCCGACATCACCCGGCCGATGCTTCAGGCTGCGGCGCGGCGCGCAGACAGCGTAGCGCCCCGCCTGGACCTCGCGGAGTGCACGGCGGAGGCGATCCCCTTCGCCGACGCGGCCTTCGACGCGGTCGTCTTCACCTACCTGCTGCGCTACGTCGCCGACGTCCCCTCCACCCTCGCCGAGCTGGCGCGCGTCCTCAAACCGGGCGGCACGATGGCCTCCCTGGACTTCGCCGTCCCCTCCGGTCTGGCCTATCCCCTCTGGCGGCTCTACACCGCCATCGCCCTTCCCCTGGGCGGCGCCCTCCTCTCCCCCGCCTGGCGCCACGTCGGCGCCTTCCTCGGCCCCAGCATCCGCGGCTTCTACCGCCGCTGGCCTGAGGAGCGGCTGCTCCAACTGTGGCGCGACTGCGGCTTCTCCAACGTCGCTGCCAGACGCCTCTCTCTGGGCGGCGCCATCGTCATCTGGGGGACGAAGAGGGGATGAGAACCGTCCGCAGGCTCGAAGCCACGACGCCCAGGGCCGCGGCCCAACCCGAGGCGCGACCGGCCTTCTACGCCCTTGGTCTCGGCGCCTGGCGAGACTACGTCACCCTGCTCCATCCTCCGTACACGCTCTGGCACCTGAGCTACGTCGTCCTCGGCGCCGCCCTCGCCCCCACCCTCCACTACGACCGGCTCGGCGCCACCCTCCTCGCCTTCTTCCTTGGCGTCGGCGTCGCCGCCCACGCCCTCGACGAGCTGAACGGCCGGCCCCTGCGCACTCGCATCCCCTCGTCCGCACTCATCCTCCTGACAGCGATCGCTCTTGTCGGCGCGGTGGGCCTGGGGCTGCTGGGCGCCGTCATCGTCTCGCTCTGGCTGCTCGCCTTCATCGGTTTCGGGGCGTTCATCGTCATCGCCTACAACCTGGAGCTGTTCGGCGGCCGCTTCCACTCCGACCTCTGGTTCGCCCTGGCCTGGGGCGCCTTCCCCCTGCTCACCGCCTACTGGGCAAGCGCCGAGCGGCTCGAACCGGCAGCTGCCGCCGGGGCTGCCGCCGCCTTCGCCCTCAGCCTCGCCCAGCGCACTCTCAGCTCCCGCGTCCGCAACATACGCCGCCGCGTGCAGAGCATCGAAGGGCGCATCACCTACACGGACGGCACGACAGAGGCGATCGATAAACGCTGGGCTCTCGCCGCCGACGAGCGGGCGCTCATGCTGCTGGCGGCGGCGGTAGCCTGCGTCGGCGTTGCGGTGCTGCTGGCGCGGGCGGTCTAGAGCTACGTTATAATGCCCCTATTGCACAGCCATTAAAGGAGTCCTCGCATGCGCGTACTCGTCACCGGCGGAACCGGCTTCGTGGGATCGCACACAGTGGCGGCGCTGATCGAGAAGGGACACGACGTGCGGCTTCTCGTGCGCTCGCCGGACCGGATCGCCCCCGCCCTGGAGCCGCTGGGGGTGGGTAAGGTCGACTCTATCGTCGGCGACATCACGGACGCGAATGCTGTGGAGCGGGCGATGGAGGGCTGCCAGGCGGTGCTCCACGCCGCCGCCGTCTACAGCCTCGACGGCCGCGAGGCGAAGCGCATCCGGGATACCAACGTCCGCGGCACCGACCTGGTGCTGAGCACGGCGATCCGCCTGGGGCTGGACCCCATCGTCTACGTCTCCACCGGCGGCGCGTTACTGCCACCTGACGGCGAGGTGCTCACAACCGACTCGCCGGTCAAGGCGCCTCTCGGCGCCTATATCAGATCCAAGGCCGAGGCCGAGAAGGTGGCGCGGAAGTACCAGGAGGACGCCGCCCCCATCGT
>CBDURB010000381.1:0-1888 GCA_965369585.1 uncultured bacterium | reverse complement strand
CGCATGTGCTCCAGGGGCTTACCGTACGGCATGCCGTAAATGCCCTCGCTCCAGGAGCGGACGCTACAGCCGAGGCCGAGGGTGAAGCGCCCGCCGCTGATCCGGTCCAGGTCCATGGCTGCCAACGCCGTCTCGTAGGGGCTACGGGTGAAGGCGAGGGCGATGCCGGAGAGAAGGCGGACGCGGCTGGTGGCGGCGGCCGCGACGGCGAGGGGGATGAAGGGCATGCTATAGACTTGCACCGCGAGCAACCCCTCCAACCCCGCATCTTCCTGCATCTTCGCCTGGGCGCTTACGGCGGCGGCGGGCCCGTCGGCGGTGACGAATCCCCAGTAGCGCTTACTTTTGTTGGCCATCGCTGAACCTCCTTGCAGGCAACCCCATCGCGGCAATAATCAGGGCAGTAGCAAGAGAAGTCAACTTCTCGACAGCCCCGCAGGCCGGATGCTACCCTGTCGGCATCGTGGCCGACTTCGTTCTCGCCCTGGACCAGGGCACATCCTCCTCCCGCGCCATCCTGTTCGACCGCGCGGGCGTGCCCGTCGCCTCCGCCCAACAGCCGTTCGAGCAGATATACCCCCAGCCCGGCTGGGTGGAGCACGATCCGGAGGCGATCTGGCAGTCGCAGCTCGACACCGCCCGCGAGGCGCTGGCCGACGCCAAAGCCGCCCCCGGCGACATCGCCGCCATCGGCATCACGAACCAGCGCGAGACCACCCTCATCTGGGACCGGAGCGGCCGGCCCATCGCCAACGCCATCGTCTGGCAGGATCGCCGCACCACCCCCCTCTGCGACGACCTCCGCGCCCGCGGCCTGGAGCCGCTATTCCGCGAGCGCACCGGCCTCCTGCTGGACCCCTATTTCTCCGGCACCAAGGTGAAGTGGCTCCTGGACAACGTCCCCGACACCCGCCAGCGGGCCGAGCGCGGCGAGCTGATGTTCGGCACCGTCGACTCCTGGCTCATCTACCGGCTGACCGGCGTCCACGCCACCGACTACACCAACGCCTCACGCACGCTGATGTACGACATCTTCGAGCGCCGCTGGGACGGCGACCTGCTGGAGGCGCTGACGATACCGCCTTCGCTGCTGCCGGGGGTGCGTCCGTCCTCCGGCGTCATTAGCGAGACGTCACTGCTGGGCGGCGCCATCCCCGTCGCCGGTGTGGCCGGCGACCAGCAGGCGGCGCTGTTCGGCCAGGCCTGCTTCTCGCCCGGCATGGCGAAGAACACCTTCGGCACCGGCGCCTTCCTCCTGATGAACATCGGCGACCGCCGCGTGGCGTCTGAATCGCTCGTCACCACCATCGCCTGGGGCATGGGCGACACTCTGGCCTACGCCCTGGAGGGCTCCATCTTCATCGCCGGCGCCGCCGTCCAGTGGCTGCGCGACGAGCTGGGGCTCATCGCCACCAGCGCTGAGTCAGAGACGCTGGCCGCCAGCGTGCCCGACTCCGACGGTGTGTATCTGGTGCCCGCCTTCGTCGGCCTGGGCGCGCCCCATTGGGACCCCCACGCCCGCGGCGCCCTGCTGGGCCTCACCCGCGGCACGAACAAGGCGCACATCGTCCGCGCCGCGCTGGAGGCGATGGCGTTCCAGAGCCGCGATGTCATCGAAGTGGTGGAAGCCGAATCGGGCGTCAAGCTGGACGAGCTGCGCGTAGACGGCGGCGCCGCCGCCAACGACCTACTGCTCCAGATTCAGGCCGATATCATCGGCCGCGACGTCGTGCGGCCCGCCGTCACGGAGACCACCGCCCTGGGCGCCGCCTACCTTGCGGGGCTGGCCACCGGCTTCTGGAAGAGCACCGACGAGCTGGCCGCCAACTGGCGCATCGACCGGCGGTTCAGACCCCAGATGAGCGAGGAGCGGCGCGAGGAGCTGTAC
>CBDURB010000380.1:0-1893 GCA_965369585.1 uncultured bacterium | reverse complement strand
CCCCACTTTCGACACCTCCCGCGAAAAAACGACCATACATCCTATCTGAGACCCCCAAAACGACCATACCCCCGCTTGACGCCCTCCCCCTCCGGCGTTAACATTCCCGCCAAGCCACCTCAGACACGCCGGGGGTACCTGTGTCTGGTTTCTTTGAGCGCTACCGCTGGTTCGTCGTCGCCCTCTTCGTCCTGCCCCTGCTGATCGGCAGCGGCTTCCTCCTGAGCGAACGCCTCAGCGGCCCCCGGCCGCTTGAGCTCGACCTCGCCGACGTCCCGGCCGAGGAGATACGCGTCTACGTTACCGGCGCCGTCCAGCGCCCCGGCGTCTACCCCCTCACTGACGGCGACCGCTGGATCGACGCCCTCGAGGCCGCTGGCGGCCCCACTTCGGACGCCAACCTCGCCGCCGTGGACCTCGCCCGCCGCGCCCGCGACGAAGACACGATCCGGGTGCCTAGCCTTAGTGGCGCCGATGTCGCCTCCGCCTCGCAGGCATCGCTGGTCGACATCAACACCGCCGACGCTAAGAAGCTGGCGACGCTCCCCGGCATCGGCGAGGTGCGCGCCGGGCGCATCATCGACTCGCGTGAGCGGGACGGCCCCTTCGCCAGCGCTGACGAGCTGCTGGAGCGCGACCTGATCTCGCTCACCGTCTTCGAGGAGATCGCCGACCTGGTGACGGTGGGCCTGCCTTCCGGGCAGGCGGGCCAGTGATCCTCGGCATCCTAGCCTTCGCCTGGCTCCTGGGTGTCGCGGCCGCCGCCTTCACTGGGGCCGATCCCTGGGCGGCGTTGGCTGCGGCCGCCAGCCTCGGCGCGCTCTCCTTCGCCCTGCGGCCCAGACCATCGACCCTGGTCCTCATCGCTCTCGGCGCGGCGCTCATCTTCGCCGCTTCCTGGCGCTACGAATCGACGCTGCCGCCCGACGCGCCCTCCGGCATCGCACAGCGGAACGATGGCGGCCCCGCCCGCTTCCGCGCCCTCGTTGTCAGTGAGCCGGACGACCGAGGCGGCACCGTTCGCTACCGCCTCGCCGTCCGCGAGGTGTATTGGGGCGGCCGCTGGCGACCCGAGAGCGGAGGCGTGCTGATGCGGACAGCGCCGTTCCCCCGCTACGCGTATGGTGACCTCCTCGATCTGGAAGGTGAGCTGGAGACGCCCCCAACCTTCGACGACTTCGACTACCGCGAGTATCTGTTGCAGCGCGGGATAGGCTCTCTCATCGCCTATCCGAGCGCGCAGGTGATCGCCCACGATCAGGGGAGCGCCTTTCGCGCCGCCTTGATCGATACCCGCGCCCGCCTCTCCGATGCCCTGGCTGACGCCCTGCCGGAGCCCGAGGCGTCCCTCGCCACCGGCGTGCTGCTGGGCAAGCGCGCCCGCCTCCCAGCCGACCTGACCGAGGACATGAACACCACCGGCACATCGCACCTGGTGGCGGTCTCCGGGCAGAACGTCACGCTTGTGGCGGGGTTGCTGATCGCGGCACTCGCCTGGGCTGTGGGGCGGCGGCCCGCAGCCTGGCTGGCCCTGGCCGCCGTCATCGGCTACTCATTCCTCGTCGGCGGCGAGCCCTCAGTCGTTCGAGCGGCGATTATGGGTGGCCTGTACGTTGTGGCCACTGCCCTCGGGCGGCAGAGCTCCGCGCCCATAGCGCTGGCGCTCGCCGGGGCGGTGATGACCGCGATCGACCCCCAGGTCGTCCACGACGTATCGTTCCAGTTGAGCTTCGCCGCCACGCTGGGCCTGATGTCGCTCGCCCCGCTGCTGGCGGCGCGGGCGCGCGCGTTCACTCAGCGCTGGCCCTCTGCCGATGAGTTCTTCCTGACTAGACCGGCTGTTGAAATGACTGCGGTCACGCTGGCGGCCATCGCCTTTACGCTGCCCATCAC
>CBDURB010000379.1:0-1899 GCA_965369585.1 uncultured bacterium | reverse complement strand
CAGGAGTGAGCGACCAGGAGGCCGAAATGGATATGGATTACATCAGTCGGGCAAAGACCCAGGAGGTGGAGCGGGAGATCGCTCAGATTCAGCTAGCCAGCGCCGCCAAGAGGGCGCAACACCGCGCCGGCGCTGTGCCAAAGCCGCGTACGGTATCGGCCATGCCCTTGAGGCTGCTGCGCCGTGCCTACCGGCAGGCAGGGGCGTTGCGGCCGGCGGCGTAGAGGGAGGCATACGATGACGATGGCAACCGAAGCTCAGTCCCCCACGCGCGATGGCGGTCTGCTCAGCGGCGACCGCGTGCGCATCCTGGACGCGCCATCCTGGTGCCGCCGCTACTTCGCTGGCAAGGCCGGTCGCGTGGTACGCGTTCTCCCCTTCCCGGGCGGCGATGTCTGGGTCCGGTTCGATCGGCCGGTCACGCCCTGGTGTGACCGTATGGACACGGTGCAGGAGTTCCCCTTCGCACCCGAGCAGCTGGCGGCGGCCTGAGGTCTAGCGCTCGAAGACCAGCCCGCTGGCTACGGCCAGCAGCGCCGTCGCCGGCACCAGGGTGATCGCGAGCGTGGGTCCCAGGAACGGCAGGCTGACGAACACCATTGCGATGGAGGCAGCGACCACGCCCCGTAGGACGGCACGCCGCCGCGGGGTGGCCCCCGTAGAGGCCCAGATGGCCGGCAGATAGATCGCCGACATCGCCAACGGCACCGCCGCCAGGGCTCGCCCGTCCAGCAGGAATTCGATACCCAAGGCGGTCATCGGCAGGAACCCCATCAGGGCGCCGATCAACCCCAGCCATGAGATACCCTGGGTCGCCTCTGCCTGCCTGGCGGGTGGCGGTGGCAGGGTCACCGTGCCTCCATCGGGGCCGGGACGGGCCCGTCCCTCCCGGCGACGGCGCTGCTGAGAGCGCCCAGACGGGCGCCTGCCGGCGCGGCTACGCCTAGCCACTAGGGCCCGTCTTAGGCTCGCGCCGCATGAACCAGTTCTGCACCCCGATGACGTTGGCCTCGTCCACGGTGAGGAACCCGAATTGCTCGAAGAAGCGCACGTTCTCACGTCTGTCCGTCTCAAGGAAGGCCATCGCGCCTTCTTCGTCCACCAGCTCACAGAAGCGCTCCACCATCCTGCCGCCCACACCATTCCTCCGCGAGGCGGGCTCCACCGCCACCGGGCCCAGGTGCCAGTGAGGCTCATCTGGGTGATGCCTGTCCCACTCCGCCGCCATCTCCAGAGTCTTCATCAGAGAGCTGGAGCCGCCGCTGCCGGCGGCGGCCGCCCGCTCTTGTTTGGACAGCGTGAGCTGGCAGGCGCCGGGAGGAGCCATGCCGCAGACTCCGACGATGACGTCGTCCCGGCAGGCGACAAACGGCGGCGGGTCCATAGCGGAGATCCTTCTTCCCATTACGCGCTCGACGGAGCGCAGGCGGCGGATTGGGTCATCGCCGTAGATAGCGAGGCTGAGGGGCGCGTCGCGGTAGCCGCGGCCCAGGACGCCGACAGCAGGCTCCACCTCGTGCGGGGCCCACTCACGGACGGTTACGTCGATCATCGCTGCTTCGCCCCGGCGCGGCACCGCCTAGCCGTCTTTTGCCTCCCCGTGCTGCTTTCGCAACTCCGTCTTCAGCACCTTGCCCAGGTAGTTCTTGGGCAGCTCCTTCACGAAGGCGTAGTACTTTGGCGCCTTATAGCTGGCCAGGTTCTGTTTGACGAACGTGGTTAGCTCATCCGGAGTGGGCTTGCCGCCGCCCCCGGCGACGAGCACGGCCTTCACCTCTTCCCCCCACTCCGCGTCCGGCACGCCGATGACCGCGGCCTCGGCCACCGCCGGGTGCTGCTCCAGAACCGCCTCGATCTCCCCCGGCGCGATGTTCTCGCCGCCGCGGATGATCAGGTCTT
>CBDURB010000378.1:0-1899 GCA_965369585.1 uncultured bacterium | reverse complement strand
GCCAAGATACGGGAGCTGTTCCCATGACCATCGTTAAGATCTGCGGCGTCTCCGAGCCCCGCCACGCCCGCGCCGCCGCCTCCTACGGCGCCGACCTCATCGGCGTCGTGTTCGCCCCTAGCCGTCGCCAGGTGACGATGGGCCAGGCCCACCGCATCGCCGAGGCGCTGGGCGAGCGCGGCGGCCCGCCCTTAGCCCCCGAGACCGGCGCCGTCGAGGAGCGCATCCGCGCCGGGCGGCCCCTCCTGGTGGGCGTCTTCGCCGATCAGGACGCCGACACCATCAACGCCATCGCCGAGGAGGTCGGGCTGGATCTCGTTCAGCTCTCCGGCTCCGAGCCCTGGGAGGCCTGCGCGTCGCTCAACCGGCCCGTCCTCAAGTGCCTCAAAGTCCACGAGGACCAGACCGCCCCCGATATCCTGGCCCAGGTGCACAGCGGCGCCCTCCTCCTCCTCGATCCCTACGTGGAGGGGGCCTACGGCGGCGCCGGCGTCACCCTGGACTGGGACGTCGCCGCCGGGGTGGCGCAGGAGCGGCCGGTGATGCTGGCGGGCGGCCTCAGGCCGGACAACGTCGCCCGCGCCGTGGGCACCGTCCACCCCTGGGCGGTGGATGTCTCCTCCGGCGTCGAAACCGATGGCCTGAAGGACGTGGCGAAGATACGCGCCTTCATCAAGGTCGCTAAGGCGTCCGCATGACTGCCACCCTCCCTGACGCCCGCGGACGCTTCGGCGCTTTCGGCGGCCAGTACGTCCCCGAAGTCCTCATGCCCGCCCTCGCTCAGCTTGAGGACGCCTATCGTGAGGCGCGGGCGGGCGGAATGTTCCAGATAACGCTCGACGCTCTCCTGCGCGACTACGCGGGACGTCCTACGCCGCTATACCTCGCCTCCCGGCTCACGGAGCACCTGGGCGGTGCCCGCATCTACCTCAAGCGCGAGGACCTGGCCCACACCGGCGCCCACAAGATCAACAACGCCCTCGGCCAGGGGCTCCTGGCGAAGCGTATGGGCAAGCCCCGCGTCGTCGCCGAGACCGGCGCCGGCCAGCACGGCGTCGCCGCCGCCACCGTCTGCGCCATGCTCGGCCTGGAGTGCGTCGTCTACATGGGCGAGGAAGACGTCCGTCGCCAGGCCCTCAACGTCTTCCGCATGCGACTGCTCGGCGCCGAGGTAAGGCCCGTCGATTCCGGCTCCCGCACCCTCAAGGACGCCATCAACGAGGCGATCCGCGACTGGGTGACGAACGTGGAGTCCACCCACTACCTGCTCGGCTCCGTCGTCGGCCCGCACCCCTACCCGATGATGGTGCGCGACTTCCAGTCGGTCATCGGCACTGAGGCGCGACAGCAACTGCTGGAGGCGGAGAGTCGCCTGCCAGACTACGCCGTCGCCTGCGTGGGCGGCGGCTCCAACGCCATCGGCCTCTTCCACCCCCTCTACGCCGACGACTCCGTGCGCTTCATCGGCGTGGAGGCCGCCGGCGAGGGGCTATCGTCCGGCCATCACGCGGCCTCGCTGGCCGCCGGGCGGCCCGGCGTCCTCCACGGCGCCATGTCCTACCTGCTCCAGGACGATGCCGGCCAGGTGAGCGAGGCGCACTCCATCTCCGCCGGCCTGGACTACCCGGGCGTCGGCCCGGAGCACGCCTTCTACAAGGAGTCCGGCCGCGCTCAGTACGCCGCCGTTACGGATGAGCAGGCGCTACAGGGCTTCACCCTCCTCTGCGAGACGGAGGGCATCATCCCCGCCCTGGAGCCCGCCCACGCCATCTACCACGCCGCGGAGCTGGCCAAACGCTTGCCTCAGGACGCCATCGTCCTCGTCTGCCTCTCCGGCCGCGGCGACAAGGACATCGACATCGTCGCCGAGGCGCTGGGCGAAGGCTCGTCCTAACCCGA
>CBDURB010000377.1:0-1913 GCA_965369585.1 uncultured bacterium | reverse complement strand
CGAAAGGGGCAAGAGGAGAGAGATAGCCACCAGCGCCAATGAGTAGAGCAAGATCTGACGCTTCGTCTCCTCTTCCCCCGAGACCGCCGGCAACATGGGAACGCCGGCGCGCCGGTAATCGCTGCTGTAATTGAGCGCCAGGGCCCAGAAGTGGGGCGGCGTCCACACCGCCACTATCCCGAACAGCACCAGCGCCGGCAGCCCTACTTCGCCGGTGACGGCCGCCCAACCTACCACGGGCGGCATCGCCCCCGCGGCGCCACCGATGACGATGTTCAGCGGCGTCGTGCGTTTGAGCAGCAACGTGTACACCACAACGTAGAAGACGAACGCCCCCAGCGTAAGGGTGGCCGCCAGCAGGTTGGCAAACGTTTCCAGCATCAGAAACCCTGTGGCCGCCAGCAAGAGAGCGAAGACGACCGCTCTCTCCGGCTCTATCTGCCCCGCCGGCAGAGGCCGGCCCCGCGTCCGCTGCATCACACCATCGATGTCGCGGTCGAAGTAGCAGTTCATGGCGTTAGCGCCGCCGGCAACGATTGCCCCTCCGGCTACGGTCACCAGTATCAGCCAGGGCGAGGGCCAGCCGCCCTCCGCCAGGATCATAGCGGGGACCGTGGCGATGAGCAGGAGCAAAATGATGCGCGGCTTGGTGAGGCTCAGGTAAGCCAACACGGCCTCACGCAGGCCACGAACCCTCTGCGCCGCGATAGTGCCTTGCATCTACCTTATTTCCCCCGATGCTCCAATGCGCTCGGCGTACGCCCAGACCGCGGTGAACACCAGCGCCACCCACAGCGCCGAGGCTAACGCCAGGTGAACGATACGCACTGAGGTGGCCAGCTCAAACCAGATGTTGCTGGCGCCCACTAACACCTCAGCCACATACAGTACCAGGGCGCAACCCATCGCCGCAATGAGAGCCGGCCGCCGCCCCTGCCGCCACGTCTGCACCGCCAGCCCCAGCACCAACAGGCCCACAATGGCCGCCATCATCCGGTGAGCCCAATGGAGATCGGCCAGCCGGCCGCCGGCGGACATCAGCCTGCCGTCGAACAGGGGCCAATCCGGGTAGACCAGGGCGGCGCCGCTGTTCGCCACATAGGAGCCGAGAAGAATGAGCCCGAACGTAGCCAGAGCGGTCACTGCGGCCAGGCCGGGGGCGACGCCAGGCGACAGCACGCGATCGGGATCCGGGATGTCAGTCGGAGGGAGACGACGATACCAGAAGGCGCCAACGGCTGTCGCGACAAGTATGGCCAGGATGATCAGGGCGATCGCCAGATGGAGGGCGACTATAGTGTCCGGCAGTTCCATGTTCACGGTCACGGCGCCCACCAGAACCTGCACGATGACCAGCAGGACCGCCGCCGTGGCGCCTGCCACGACGAAGCGATTTTCGCGGTGCCACAGCCAGGCTGTGATCGCCACGCCCACGATAAGCAACCCCACACCGGCTGCAACCAGCCGGTGCGAGTATTCGATGAGGACATGGCCCTCCAGGGAAGGGATCAACTGACCCTGGCAGCGGGGCCAGTCAGGACAAGCCAGACCGGAATCGGTCACTCTCACCGTGCCGCCCAGGACGATGAGGGCGTAGGTGGCGATGACGCTGACCAGCACCAGGGAACGGATGTCAAACAGGGGGCGGAGGCGGCTCAGCCAGGCGGCATAGCCCCGTTCACCGGACGCCGCCGAGGTAATAGCTTTCAGCGTTCACTCCCATCCGTCATCTGACCAGCACGAAATCGCCGCCGGTAGCGACTGCAATAGGCACATGGGCGTCCCCATTCTACGACAGTCGTGGGAGTTCAGGTGCCCGCCCAAGGGCTCATCGCCACCATCAACTACTTGTACCAATTATCACAAGCGCGAAGCCGGTGTCAAGCAAGGCGAGCAGACTCGGCCAACCTACG
>CBDURB010000376.1:0-1915 GCA_965369585.1 uncultured bacterium | reverse complement strand
CCCCTCCTCGATGCCGTGCTCCTGCACCTCGATGAAGAAGTCGCCGAACACCTCCTTATACCAGCGGGCCGCCTTCACCGCATCCTCGAAGCGACCCTCCGTCAACAGGCGGGCGATCTCGCTGGAGTTGCAGCCGGACAGGGCGATGATCCCCTCGTGGTGCTCCTCCAGCAGCTCCTTGTCCATGCGCGGGCGGTAGTAGTGGCCTTCCAGGTGGGCCTTGGTGACGGCGGCCATCAGGTTGCGGTAGCCGGCCTCGTTCTTGGCCAGCAGCGTCATGTGGAACGGCCGCTTATCGTTGGGCTCGCGGGAGTGGCGAGAGCCGCGGGCGATGTAGGCCTCCACGCCGATGATCGGCTTGATGCCGCGCGCCTTCGCCTCCTTGTAGAACTGGATCGCGCCGTAGAGGACGCCGTGGTCCGTCAGCGCGATCGCCTCCTGACCCAGCTCCTGGGCGCGGTCCATTAGCAGCGGGATGCGCGACAGACCGTCCAGGAGAGAGTATTCGGTGTGAAGGTGTAGGTGCGTAAACATATGGTCGGATCGAATCGGGAGCGGACGGCCTCATTATAGCGATGCCGGGCGGTGGCGGGACGAACCTTATGTTAAATCAACCGCGAATTTTCGGGAACCGTCGCTAAAAGTTGCGGCGGGCCGAGAGGGGGTCTCGACCCGCCGCTCGCCTGCCTTTCGGCAGGCGGCCCAAAGGGATATGGGTGCGGATGACTATTTAAACTCGGGCCTGCCTACCGGTAGGCAGGGATTATCTCCTCCCCGAGCAGTTGGATCGTCTGCATAACCTTCTCGTGCGGAATGCGGCCCACCTGGCACATGACGATAAGCTGATCGACGCCCGAGTCCGCGTACCGCTCCACAACCTTGCGGCAGCGCTCCACGGAGCCCATGCACAGGGCGCCGGACTCGAACTGCTCCTCGAAGCTGGGCCGCTCCCGCAGCCGCTGCTCCGCCATCTTGGCCAGGGTCTGGTAGTACTGATAGGACTCGGGTACGTCCTTCTTCTTCGCCCAGGGGATGAACAGCGCTGCTATCGACTCGCCGAAGAAGTCCGCTCCCGGCTTGCCGTACTCAATCGCCTCCTCGTCCGTGGGGGCGATCAGCGCCATCGTCGTCGCCGCGAACTGGTTGTTCACGAACTCGCCCACCGGCTGGGCATTCTTCACGTTCTCGCGGTAGATGTCCAGGCTCGCCTCCAGCACGCCGGGGGCGATGAAGCCGAAGGAGAGCGCGCCCAGCCCGTACTCCCCGGCAAGACGGAAGCTGTCCGGCTGAGTGCAGGCCATCCACATCGGCGGGTGCGGCTTCTGGATCGGCTTAGGGATGACGTTCCGGGGCGGTACCACAAAATGGTCCCCTTCCCAGGAGAACGTCTCCTGAGTCCACATCTTCGGGATCATGCGCACCGCTTCATCCCACATCGACCGCGAGTCCGCCGGGTCGATTCCGAAGCCCTCCAGCTCCTGCTCCGTGATGGAGCGGCCCGTCCCCAGGTCTACCCGCCCGTTGGAGACGATGTCCAAAGCCGCCGCCCGCTCCGCCACCCGGATCGGGTGGTTGAACGGGTAGGGGAGCAGCGCTATCCCGTGGCCCAGGCGGATGTTCTTCGTCCGCTGGCTGGCCGCCGCCAGGAATACCTCCGGCGCCGACGAGTGGGAGTACTCCGCCAGGAAGTGGTGCTCCACCTCCCACACGTAGTCGAAGCCGAGCTTATCAGCGAGCTCTATCTGCTCCAGAGCGTCGTGATAGGTGCGGTACTCGCTATCGCCGTCCCACGGCTTCTGCATCTGCAGTTCATATATGATCCCGAACTTCACGGCTGATTCTTTCTAGGACATACCGACTAGTCAGTTTGTAACACATATAGCGTCGATATGTCAATCTGCCCTCTCCGGCTGGC
>CBDURB010000375.1:0-1916 GCA_965369585.1 uncultured bacterium | reverse complement strand
AGGCACGGCCTGCTTCCCATCGCCGATCACCTCCGCCTCCAGCACCCCCGAAGCGGCCTCCACCCGCAGGCGGCCGTCCCGCGGCTGGGCCAGGCCGCGCTCCACGGCGTACTTCACCAAACAGCGCACCCCGTTGCCGCTCACCTCCGCCTCCGACCCATCGGCGTTGAACAGCCGCATCCGCACGTCCGCCCCCTGCGAGGGCAGCACCAGCATCAGGCCGTCCGCACCCGCGCCGTAGTGGCGTTCGCACATCGCCCGCGCCAGCGCGCCCCAGTCTCGCTCCTCGTCCTTCGCCTCGACCAGCAGGAAGTCGTTGCCGGTGCCCTGCATCTTGACGAACCTCACCGTACCACCGCCTCCTGACCCAGAAACTCACCGGCCAACCGCGCCGCCTCTTCCAGGGTGCCCTCGCCCGCGTCCAGCCAGCGGATACGCGGGTCGTCCGCCTTGAACCAGGCGTTCTGGTGCCGTGCCAGGCGATGCGTCTCCGTCTTGATGCGCGCCTCCGCCTCCGCCGGCGTCATCTCCCCCGCCAGGTGGGCACAGGCCTCCTTGTAGCCGATACCGGACATCGAAGGCAGCTCCCGCGAGTAGCCCATCGCCAGCAGGCGGCGCGCATCCTCGATCAGCCCCGATGTCATCATCCGCTCCACCCGCCCGTCGATGCGGCGATACAGCTCGGCCCGCGGCAGCCGCAGGCCGATGACCAGCGTCTCGAAGTCGGGCGGTTCCTTCGCCTGCCAGTAGGAGATCGGCCGGCCCGTCGCCTCGTACACCTCCAGCGCCCGGATCAGGCGCCGGCGGTTGGTAGGGCCGATGCGCTCCGCCGCCTGGGGATCGATGCGGCGCACCTCCGCGAACAGGTCAGCGGCCTCGCGGCCCTCCATCCGGCGACGGAACTCCGGTTGCGGCGGCACCCGCGGCACGCGCCAGCCCTCCAGCAGCGCCCACACGTACTGCCCCGTCCCACCAACCAGGAGCGGCTGCCCGCCCCTGGACCACGCGTCCTCCAGCGCCGCCTGGGCCAGCTCCAGCCAGCGCCCCAGGCTGAACGGCTCGTCCGGGTCCACGACGTCGATCAGGTGGTGCCGTGCCCGCGACCGCTCCCCCGTGGTGGGCTTGGCGGTGCCGATCTCCATATGACGGTAGACCTGCCGCGAATCGGCGCCGATAATCTCGCCGTCGAACCTTCTCGCCAGCTCCACCGCCAGCGACGTCTTACCTGTCGCCGTCGGCCCGACGATAGCGATGAGCCTTCGTCTTGTCATACCCGCGCCTTGACGCGCGCCGTCTCCGTCACGATCCCCGTGAAGGCGTCTACTTTGAGGCTGGCGCCGCCTACCAGCGCCCCGTCGATACCCTCCAGCGAGACGAACTCCGCCGCGTTCTCCGGCGTCACGCTGCCGCCGTAGAGGATGCGCACCGTCTCCGCCTTGCTTGCGCCGGCCAGCGAGGCCACCTCTCGCCGGATGACCTCTCTCGCCTCCGCCGCGATCTCCGCCGTGGCCGCCTGACCTGTGCCGATCGCCCATACCGGCTCGTAGGCGATGATGAAGCCGTCGGGGACGTCCACGCCCTCCAGCCCGCTGCGGACCTGCCGCACCAGCACCTCCTCCGTCCTGGCCGCCTCTCGCTCATCCAGCGTCTCGCCCACACACATGATGGGGCGCAGACCGGCCGCCAGCGCCGCCTTCACCTTGCGGTTCACCATCTCATCCGTCTCGCCGAACTGGTGACGACGCTCCGAGTGGCCGATAATGGCGTACTGCGCCAGCTCCGCCACCATCTGCGGGCCGGTCTCGCCCGTGGCCGCGACGTCGTCCTGCCAGTGTGTATCCTGCGAGCCTAACCTTAGCGATGAGCCCCGCAGCGCCTCCCCCACCGCGGCCAGGTACACAAACGGCGGGCACACC
>CBDURB010000374.1:0-1939 GCA_965369585.1 uncultured bacterium | reverse complement strand
GCCTAGCGACGCGCCACGATCGAGCTGAGCTTCTTGCCCAGACCGGAACTTTTCTTTCTTATCGACCATTTCTTCTGGTTTCTACTGGCCACCTCGTCCGCCAAGTGGCGATAGCATTGCGCCAGGTAAGAGGAAGAGGCGTAATTCGTGATCGGTTTCCCTAGCATGGCTGCCTCGTCAGCCTTTATTGATGTAGGTATGACTGTATCGAACATTGTGTCCGTGAAGCGGCTTCTGTAGGTCTCCTCGATGGTCTGGTCGTAGATAGTCCTGCGGTTGATGTTGCCCAGAAGTATGCCGCAGATGCGGAGGTCGGGGTTGACCTCCTCCTGCACCAGCTTGATGCTCTCCAGCGTGTCCTTGAGCGCCTCGGTGCCGTAGGTAGAGCCGTCGACGGGGATGATCACCTCATGGGCTGCCACCAGAGCATTTGAGGTGAGGATGCTCAGGCTGGGAGGACAGTCGATGAGGATGAAATCGAACCCATCCGGCAGGTACTTGGTCAGGCAGGACCGCAGGCGGTTGTGATGCCCGGCCAGCTCGCCGTATCGCAGCTCGATGACCTTGAGGTCAGGGTCGGCGGGTATCAGGAAGAGATTCTCGACAGACGTAGGCTGCACCAGCTTGGCGAACTCCTCGCTGGGCGTCATCAGGACGCTGGACGCCTTGGGCCCGTCGCCGTTGATGCTGAGGGAGCGGCTGAAGCTCCCCTGGGGATCGAGGTCTATCACCAGGACGCGGTGGCCCTGTTCGGCCAGCGCCCCGGCCAGGTTGAAGGTAGTGGTGGTCTTGCCGGACCCCCCCTTGCGGTTGACTATGCAGATGATCCTTGTCATGCCACTTCACCTCTCAAGGCTAGATTCGGTAGCAGCCCAGATTTAATATTCATATCAGTAAATCCATATACATCCACGCTAATCTAGATGCGCTTACGCTGGCTATCGTTGCAATTACGTGTCAACCAACGCGACATCATTTCCCTACCTCTACTCAATCGCTTCCTCCTCCTCATCGTCCTTAGGTTCCAGAACGTAGTTGATGGCGAAATACCAGAACAGCCCCAACCCCAGCAGGATCATTACGGTGCCGCCGTAGTCATGGAAGATGACGGCTTCCGTTCTGCCAAAGTAGAAGGCGACCATAATGACCAGGGTGATCCTCAACAGGTTCAGCCAGAAGATGCCCAGAAGACCCAGGACAATACAGCGAACCTTGCTGCTCGCCGTGTGGGGGCCCGACAGGCCGGCGACCAGCGTTATAGCGAACAGGATAAGGCTCTGCCAGCCCACGCAGTTCCAACTGACGTACACCGGCATCACATCGCTCTTGTCCAGATAAATGGACGTGTCGCTGACGTATGTCCCGATGCCGAAGGGCTGGAGAAGGACGGAGATAAACCGCACCTCCGTGGGGACTACCCACTCCGCCAGGATATCGTTGAGGCGCGTCTCAATGACCAGCGCTGTCAGGAACTCGTTGAAGGTCGTCACGAAGGGGAGGAGCAGCAAGAGCACGGCGGCCAGGAGCAGGATCAGCTGATAAATGGGGCGTCCCGGCTCCACGGGGCTCTGCGCCCACTCCGAGATCGGCATTCGATCGGATTCCATGCGTGCCATTTCTACGCCTCAGCCTTGACTGCCAGCCGAAGGTCCCCGGGCCGCGCCTGGAGGCGGCGGCCGTGCCGCCCGCGACTGCGGCTCCGCTTCTTCCGGCGCAGCAGGCCTGCCAGCAGGAGCAGGGCACCGCCTCCCGCGATGAACAGGAGCAGGTGCTCCGGGACGATGGTGGCGGTGGTTAGCGTGCTCTCATTAGTGAGGCCCCACCAGAGGGTCAGCCCGGAGGCAGGCGTAATGACCAGCTTGAAGGTCTCTCCGGCGGCGAAAGTGTAGGCGTTTGTCGAGAAAGGAACCGAGCATTTTTGCGCCTTGGTTTGGTTGCC
>CBDURB010000373.1:0-1942 GCA_965369585.1 uncultured bacterium | reverse complement strand
CGGAAGTCGCCCTTGCGGTCGCGCCGGTGCACGTAGGCGTACTGGAGCGCGTGCATGACGGATTCATTGGCTTGTTTGAACAGGCTGTGCCGCCCGGCGCGGTGCCCCTTGGCCTGCGCGATTACTTTCTTGCGGCGGCGCCTGGCGACGACGCCACTCCTTGCTCTTGGCAACGTGCTCTCTCCTACGTGTGGTAGGGCATCAGCTTGCGGATGCGCTTGGCCTGCGCTTTGGGGACGCCCAGTTTATGGCTAAATAGCCGTTTGGTTGCGGGTCGCTTCTTGCGGCGGAAGTTGTTGATGTGGTGCTTGCGATGCGTAATCTTGCCGCCGCCGCTAACGTAGAAGCGGCGCTTGGCGCCGGAATGCGTCTTTATCTTGTACTTAGCCAACGTGCTCTTCCACCGGAGCTTCCTTCGTCTCTTTCTCCTTAGGCGCAACTGTCTTCTTGGCCGGTGTCAGAATTACGCTGAGGAACCGGCCCTCCATGGCAGGAGGCCTTTCCATCACCGCCGTCTCTTTCAAGCTATCCAGCGCTCTCTGCAGCACCTCGCGGCCGATTTCCGGGTGAGACATCTCCCGGCCGCGAAACATGACCGCGAGCTTTACCTTGTCCCCCTCACCGAGAAGCCGTCCGACCAGCAACACCTTGCGATCCATATCCGCCTTGCCGATCCTTGGGCGCATGCGCACCTCATGGATCATGCCGCCTCTCTGGTGCTTGCGCGCGTCCCGTTCCCGCTTCGCCTGTTGGTATTTGAACTTACCGTAGTCAAGCACACGACAGACGGGGGGAGAGCCGTTCGGGTCGACCTCCACCAGGTCGAGGCCGCTCTCTCTGGCGATGCTTAGGGCTTCTTGGGTGGGAATGACCCCGTGGTTCTCGTCGTTCGCCCCAATGAGACGGACCTCTTTGGTGCGGATCCAGTTGTTTATCCGAAGTTGTCGGGCTATACTCGTCCCCTCTCAAATGACATCTTAGCCACGATTACTGGCCAATATAGCACAATAGGGAATATCCTTCAACGCTACTCCAGAACCAGAAGCGGCGTCCCCGGTTCTACGCGTTGCCCCTCCTTTACATAGACTTCGCGCACGGTGCCGGCTCTCTGGGCGCGTAGCTCGTTGTTCATCTTCATCGCCTCAATCACCATCAGCACGTCCCCCTCTACCACGTTATCGCCCGCCTTCGCATAAACGTCTACCACAACGCCGGTCATGGGCGATAAGACCATCCAGCCGCCCGCAGGGTGCTCTTCCAGCGTCGAGCTGGCGGGCGGCGCGGGCGGCTCCCTGCGACCGTGCGTGCCCACAGCTACTGAGTAGCGATCCCAGCCGATGACGATGTCGTATCCCTCGGCTCGCTCCACCGCGAAAAGCTCATGCGGATGGCCGTCAATCAGTAATGTGTACAAGGCTGACTGGCCGACTTGCTCCAGGCGCGCGTTAAGCCACTCGTCGTTAATGCGCACGCGAAGGCCGTCTGGCCCGTCGTCCACCTCCACCTGCTTCAGCTCGCTGCCCAGGCGTACTAGATACTTCTCTGCCAACCTCTCGCTCCTGCCTCTGAGCGGGCTGGCCGGTTGCGTAACCGCCAGGCGCCGTCCCGCGGCCGCTGGTCCGGCTCCGAGTTCCGTCGTTCGCCCTTGCGATGGGCCAGCACCGCCGCCGCCAGCAGCGCCACCTGCTCTTCGCGCAGACCGTTCTCCCTGCGCGCCTCGAAGCGCCTCTCGACGAAGGCTGTGTCCAGCTTGCCCTGGATGAAATGTTGGTCATCCATTACCTGCAAATGGAAGGGGATGTTGGTGCTGACACCCACGATTTTGAATTCGCGGAGAGCCCGCCGCATCCGCTGAATCGCCTCCATGCGTGTGCGACCCCAGGTGCAGAGCTTGGCAATAAGTGGGTCATAGTAATGGCTGATCTCCAGCCCGTCGTACAAT
>CBDURB010000372.1:0-1943 GCA_965369585.1 uncultured bacterium | reverse complement strand
GATATCCCCTTTGCCTCCCGCATACTGCTCGTCACGGACGCCTTCGATGCCATGACCACCGACCGGCCTTACAGGAAGGCCATGCCCGTTGAGGCGGCCATCGAGGAGCTCAAGCGGAACAGTGGCAGTCAGTTCGACCCCGAGATCGTCGAGGCGTTCCTCAGAATACTGGCCCGCGACGGGGCTCAGCCCCTACGCTCCGTGCGGTCCGCCGGCAAGCGGACGGCTGCAGCCATTCGTACCGGCTAACGGAAGGTTCCAGGTACGCCGCGTCCATTGCTACCGATTCTACAGCCGACGCAGCACCGGCCGGGGCAGACGCGCTCGCAGGTACTCCGCTAGCGCCTTCACGTAGCGGGCGCCGCTCTGCCGCACCATGTAGTGTCCGCGCTCGTTATGCCAGAAGCCGGCGCTGCGTCCGATCTCCGCCAGAACGTCGGCCACCTTCTCCTGTGAGAAGTCATCGGCGCTGCGACACAGCTCCAGCACGTCAGGGAATATCTGGTGCAGGGCACCAGCGCCCAACGCCTTCTGGATCATGTACGATTGCGGATCCTCGAAGGCGCTCTGCCAACGGTCGCGGGCCGCGCACCAGTAGTTCAGCAGCAGCTTCCCCGCTTCCTCATCCGTTAGCCGCTTTACGAAGCTGTCCCGCACCACCGGGTCCAGGGAGATGACCATGCTATGCTGGCGCATCAGGTGATGCGGTCGCCGCTTCTCGCCGGGCATGATGATCGTGTCGTACCAGGGGCTGGAAGGGTTGCCATCCAAGAGATCGACCAGCTTGGTGGCCCGCCCCCGCAGGTAGCTACGCTCGCCCTCCCGCTCTAAGAGGGCGGTGCCCTCGGTCTCCCGCATCGTCAGCAGGTGGCGGTCGACAACGTCCGTGGGCACGCCCTTCTGGCGGGTGTTGATGACGTGGAAGTAGCGCATCTCTTCGTAGGCGTCTATCCCTTCCACGATGGTCACCGGCAGCGGATAGTCGGCCAGCCACTTCGCATTGTCCTTGGTGAGCGCCTGCTCCAGGCCGAACAGCCGGTGCTGGCCGTCCACCAGCCACATTGTGACGCCGGCGGGTATCGTCAACATGCCCGGCTCACCGCCGCTGTTCTCGAGCCCGGCCGGCTTAAACGACGCACGATCAGGCCGCCGGATGCACATCAGGAGCGAGGTCGGCAATACGCCCTCCTCTTCCCTCAGATACGCCGAGACCTGACGGACCCGCGAGGGCGTCAGCGGCCGCTGGTACCCCTTGCGGTTGTCGTGGCGGTAGGTGTCCGGGCGGCTGCGGCCCAGCAGGTCCTTCAGCAGCAGCACCGCTGAATACAGGTTCACGTCCTTCCGCTTCTGGCGGAACCGCACCGCGAACGCGCGCAGCGCCTCCTGGGAAGCGCTCTGTTGACCCTGTTGGACAGGCGCAGTGGAGGTTGTCATTGGCTCCTCCTCTCTCTGTGCGTCATCCAATAAACTCTTAGAACAGCTGAGCGTTTTGTCAATACTTTAGGCGCATTCGGGCGGCATTTTGCCGTCTTTGTCGATGCTATACTGGGGTCACCACGATGACTATACGCGAATCGAGTGGTAGCGCCAAGATACTACTCGCCGACAACGCCCGCGTCGTCCTCGAGCGCCGCTACCTGGCCAAGGACTCCGAAGGCCGGCCGGTGGAGACGCCGGAGGAGATGTTCCGCCGCGTCGCCCACAACATCGCACAGGCGGAGCTGCTCTACAAGCCCCTCCCTTCGACAGGCTCTCCGAGCCCCGATTCATCGGGGGAATCCGCAAAGGGGACAGAGCAGGCTATCGACGCCGCCGCTCGCTGGGAACAGCGCTTCTACGAGCTGATGGCGCGGCTGGATTTCCTCCCCAACTCCCCTACCCTGATGACCGCCGGCCGCGACCTCCAGCAGCTCTCCGCCTGCTTCGTCCTGCCCGTGCCCGAT
>CBDURB010000371.1:0-1943 GCA_965369585.1 uncultured bacterium | reverse complement strand
ACAGGGTAAACGCGATGGAATACATACAAACCGTCCTCGTCCAGATACAGGCGACCATGACAGATGAAGCGTCGCGCCCGCAGGGGCTCCTCGCGGCGCTGGATGGGCACAGGAGCTTCCTGGAGCAGCAACCCGGCTTCCAGGACATGCGCGTGACGCGCTCGATCAACACTGAAGGAAACGTTCTGCTGGTGATCGAGACCCACTGGAGCGATGACCACAGCCTGGTGCAGTACGAGACGCGAGAGCCGAACGTGATGAGCATCATCAACCAGCACCAGAACCTCATCGTCGCGGACAGCCTGCAGGTGCTGGACATGGAGGCGCTGAAGACCGCCGCCGGGCGGCCTGCCGATGCGGCGGCGGAGGCCACGGAACGGCTGGCCCTGCCCCTGCTGATACCCCTGGGTATACTGGCGTTCGCCCTCCTGGTGATATACGGCCTCTCCCGTATCTACCTGGAGGTGTCCAACGAGGTGGCGACGGGCCTGGCCGCGGGCATCGCCTTGGGGGTTCTGTTCGTAGCCTGGTACATAGCAAGCAGGCCCAGCGTCCCCGGCTGGCAGATAGCCTCCATCGCCGTATTGGCCACCGCCGTCCTCGCAGGCGGAGCGATCTTCGCCGTCGTTGAGGATGACGAGGGCGAGGCGAGCGGAGAGGAGCCCGCAGCCGCCGCCTCGCCGGACGACGGCGCTGCTGCCGATGGCGCGCCGGGCAGCCCGGCGGTGTCCATGGGCGACAATTTCTTCGAGTTCGAAGGCGAGACCGGACCCACAATCGCTGTGGCGGCCGGCGAGGAGATCACCATCGACCTCGCCAACGACGGCCTCGCCATCCACAACATGCACATCGCCGGCACTGATAACGAATACGGCGTCGCCATCTGCAAGTCGGGCGAAGAGGAGCCCTGCTCAGACCCCGAACTGTTTCTGCCCGGCGACACCGGCAGCATAACGTTCAGCTTCGACGAGCCTGGCACCTTCATCTTCCGCTGCGACTTCCACCCCATTGAGATGACCGGGACGCTAGAGGTACAGTAGGCGGCTACTCCTTCGCCTCACTGGCGGTAACGCCAGAGCACGCCGGGCTTACTCACCGCTTCGTCGGCAGGCCCAAGTTGCGCGGCTCCTCCTCCACCTCCGGCCAGTGAGGGCCTCGCGCCTCCCCCTCCTCCCGCTCGTACCACCTGAAGAACACGACAATCATGAAGCTCCACAGTATGATAGTGCCCAGCAGCTTCATGATCCCGCCGGCGATCTGCTGATCGTCAATAGGCGAGAGGCCCCATATCTGGGGCGCCTCGGCGTATGACTGATACACCACTCGGTCCGAGAAGGTGATGAACGAAGCCATCACCGCGGGCACGAGCGACTGCAGGAACAGGTAGCCCATCCGGACCGGGTAGGCGAGACGCGGCAGCTCCGGCACGGTGCTCAACACCGGCCACCACATTACAAGACCGGCCACCAGCAGAGATGTGTGCGCGAACAGATGGAACCACCACTCCCGCAGCTGCAGGTCCACCGCCGAAGGCAGGTGGACGAGAAGCATCACAGCGTTGAAGACGGCTAACGCCATCAGCCCATTGGTCAGCACGCGCGCCACCGGCAGCACGCCGCGCACCCGCAGCAGCGCCTGCCATACCCAAGCCGGGATCCCCGCCAGCAGCAGCGGCGCCGCCACCAGCGTCAGCAGCACGTGCTGAAGCATGTGGGCGCTGACCAGATACTCGTCGGCCAGGTCGTGCAGCGGCGACCCCGCAGCCACGTAGATCGTCAGCACGCCCAGCGTGTAGTAGATTATCTGGCTACGCTTGACCGGACCGGCATCGGCGGTGCGCGGCCGCAGCTGGGTTACAGCGTAGTAGTAGAGTGCTCCCAGCAGGATGCACAGCAGTATGACATCAGGCCGAAAGCTCCAGTCCAGCCACTCGTACCCGCCGA
>CBDURB010000370.1:0-1944 GCA_965369585.1 uncultured bacterium | reverse complement strand
GCTCGCCGCCCGTCCAGGTGAAGGGGGCGGAGCAGTCAACGCAGTTCATCTCCCTGTCCTCAAATACTCCGTGCATTGCTACTCCTTTACAGCCTCGTAGGTGGCTTCGAAGATGCCGGGCTTGCACGCATAGAGTTCGCCTCTTATGCCCCGGATGATCCAGTCATCCCACTGAACGAGGTGGACGCCCTCCAACGTGCCGATGACAAGGCGTTGCCGAGCCGGGTCGTCCCCGTTGATGAACAACGCCCCCTCGCTTGGCTCCATGTTCCATGCCTGATGCAGCCACTCAGGCCAGTCAGCGTTGTCGCTACGGCGGGCCTCGGTCATCTGAAACGCCTCGACGATGACGGGCTTCTTGCGAAAGCTGTAGTTCATGTGTCCTCCTTAGGGGCAGTGCGGAAAGGGGCTCTCGGCCCGTATCCCGCGCTGCCATTCCACGTACTGGATATGGCCCTCGATGGCATTCAAGAGCGGGTCCGTCGGCCCGTTGAGCACCTGGAAGAGGCCGATGTAGGGCCCGGCCGGGTTGTAGGCGTTGGGGTTGCCGCTGCTCTCGCAGGTGATCACGGCGAGGGCCCATTCGCACGGCCACGTGAAGGGGGGCGAGCAGACGAGGGGGCGCCATTGCTCCGCTGGCGGCGCCGGCGCTTCTCCGCCTCCCTGAATGCTGGAAGGGCGTGCTGCTGGTAATAACGCTCCACGTCCTGCTGCCATTTGGGCAGCCTCGCCTCGCTCCGGCGTTGGCCAACGAAGTGCCATAGGTCTAGTAGAAGCGGCAGGCTGAATAGCGCCGCGAGGCTCCAACCCAGGATAAGTGCCACTAACATCGCGTCCTCCGATCACCACGCCGAGCGCCAGCATGACCGCCAGCGCCCAGCGTCCCTTTCCACCCGCCCGCCGTGAAAACGCCCAGATCGCTGCGAGAGCGGCAGGAATACGCATCTCCGCACCGACTTAACCCGGACGGGTGGGCCTTTCTAGCTCTTGGCTGTTGCGGCAGCTCTTGCCCGCTCGGATAGTTGGTTCGCCAGGTTCTCGCCCTGCTCTTGCGTCAGGCTACCGAGCGAGACCGTCATAACGCCGAGGCTGTCTGCGGTGATCGCGGCTGGCTCTATGCCTTGCACCAAGGTCACACGCGCATCGTTGTTGCCGAAGCCGCCGAGGATCGCTCTGATGTTGCCCATCGTCGGCTGGTCGATCTTCTGCATGTTGGCCGGCGGTTCCGGCGCCTGGGCCTCAGTTGCGGCAGGGGAAGCGATGTCAGACGGGCCCGGCGCGTCGGCTGGCGGGTCTGGGGGCGACTCACTGGCGGGCGCCGGGGAGGGTGCGGGCTTCGGCCTCGCTCGCCTGGCTGGCGCTGGCTTCGGCGCCGCTTCCGCCGGCACCGCCGGCGCGACAAGCTGGCCTGAGCCCTCAACCATGTCCGCCTGGTCCATCTCTTCCTCGACGTAGAGGCCGGACAGCTCGTTGGGGAACGCGCGGCGGAGAGCCAGGGCCTCGGCGCACTTGGCGATCATCAGGTCCGGCATCCGCCTCCACATCGCAGTGAGGTCGCCACCCTTCACGTACTGGGCATAGGACTTGAATCGGGCGACGGCCCACAGGATCTCGGAGAAGTCGGCGCGGATGACCCCCACCTTGGCGGCCGTCGGCATCTCCTCTTCGGTCCACACCTCTCGCCAGTCCATGTCGTCGCCGCACCAGAAGGGGCCTTTCTGCCCCTGGTATCGACCGCTCCGCTCGGCGATGAGGCGGAAGCCGTCGATGCTCATCTGGATCGCCATGACCTCCCGTTGGGCCCGGCTGTCGTACCGCTTGATGGCGTAGATCTGGCGGGCGAACGGGTCGAGGCCGGTGCGCTTGCAGACTTCGATGAAGAGCGCGAGCTCGTGGTCGTCTGCGCCCTTGGCGATCGTGTCCTTGACGAGCTGCACCTTCTTG
>CBDURB010000369.1:0-1946 GCA_965369585.1 uncultured bacterium | reverse complement strand
GCCGACGGGGGCGAAGCCGGTGTTCTTGGGGGCGGCGTCGTATGGAGCGCCGCGGCCGGACGTGGCGGCGGCGTATGGCGTGCAGTTCACTAGCTCTGGCTACGCGGTGAACATTACAGACCTGGAAGGGGGCTTCTATCAACTGGTGGTGTATGCGCGGAGCACGGTGACGGGGATGTGGAACAATGTACAGCGGGTGATACAGGTGTCCTGATGGCTGTCCGCGAAGACGCGAAATTGACTGGTGAGGGGTGAGCCGCCGTCTTCAAGGACGGCGTCGCCATCAGGGGCAATCGGGAGATACATAGCCGCCGAAGCCGCTGCTCCAAGACACTGGGGGATCATAGCTCTTAGCCGCGGCCAGGCCCGGATAAAGGCCCTGGTTGTCGGCGATCCCCTGAGTTACTAGGCAACGAGCCACGGAGCCGACGGCGTTAGCGGCGTCACTGCGGGGGCGCGAGACGCAGCCGCTCCTTGACCACCAACCAGACGAACAGCGGGATCGCGAGCTAGCGCCTTAGCCAGCACAGCCGCTCCAGCCTCTTCTTATCCATACATTGGTTCAGGTTCAGTATGGACAGGCTCCGAACAGCAACAAACGATTCGGCTGGGGTCTCCTTATGTATAGGAGCAGTGTTGGTGATCTCGATGGGCAAGCTGGTGGCCCTGTCCAGGGTTGTGGCGGCTGCGGTAGCCGTAGCTGCCCTGCTGTTCCTGGCCACCGTCCCTGCCGACGCACAGGAGCCGCCTCCGCCCCCGACCCCCCACGCCGCCGACGCCGACGGGGACAAGATCTTCGATGACCTGGAAAGCCTTATCAGCCCAGCCAACCTTGACCAGACCTTTCCGACTGTCGTCCTTCTCGATGAACCTCTGAGCCAAGAGAGCATCAACGGGCTGCAGCAGCAGGTCGGGCAGTTCGACCTAGAGTTCGCGTACGACAGCGTCGATGGCTTCGCCGCCAGCCTCACCAAGGGCCAGATTCTCGCCCTGTCCCGTATGGGCCAGGTGGCCCAAATCGAGGCCGACCGCCCGGTGCGGGCCTTCTTGGACACCTCGACCTACTGGTTCGGCGTCCAGGCCGCGCGTACCGACTTCGGAGTGGACGGGAACGCCGACGGCCAGCCGACCTACAGCACGAGCGATATGGTCATAGCCGTACTGGATACGGGCATTGATGCCGCCCACGTGGACCTGAACGGAGGGAAGGTGGTGGCGTGGGCCGACTTCCACACGGCCGGCAGCGGCGACCCGGTCTGCGGTAGCCCCTGCGATCCCCACGGCCACGGCACCCACGTCAGCAGCATCGTCGCGGGCGAGGGTGAAGGGAACGCCCTCTACGAGGGCGTCGCCCCCGGGGCCGCCCTGGTAGGGGTGCGGGTGCTGAACAGGTACGGCAGCGGCTCCTTCAGCGTCATCAACGCCGGCCTCCAGTGGGTGATCGACAATAAGGACACGTACGGCATTCGCATCATCAACATGAGCCTGGGCTCCTCTGGCTGCTCCAACGGCACTGACTCCATGTCCCTGATGGTCAATAACGTCGTCGCGGCCGGGATCGTGGCGGTGGTCTCCGCCGGCAACAGCGGCCCCGCGGCCTGCACCATCGCCTCCCCGGCGGCAGCCGAGGATGCCATCACTGTGGCCGCCATGGCTGACGTCGGCGAAAAGGGCTTCAACCTGGCCTACTTCTCCAGCCGCGGACCCACTGCCGACGGCCGCACAAAACCGGACATCGCCGCGCCGGGCAGATACATAACGGCGGCCAGAGGCGGTAGCGCCAACGGCTACACGTCGATGAGCGGCACCAGCATGTCCAGCCCCTTCGTGGCCGGCGTGGCCGCCCTCATGCTGGACGCAGACCCCACCCTCACGCCGAGCCAGGTCAAGTCCACCCTCATGAACACCGCCGTCGATTGGGGCCCGGCCGGCAAGGACACCGACTA
>CBDURB010000368.1:0-1951 GCA_965369585.1 uncultured bacterium | reverse complement strand
CCACTACCGCCGCGACATCGCCGCCCCCGCGCAGGAGGCGCGGGTGCAGTAGAGAGCCGCCCTTGACCGTGCGTCCGCTTGCTCCCACAATCAGGCCATGCCCCGCGTAGCTATCCTGGCCGGCTCCAAGTCAGACCTTCCCATCCTGGAGCCTTGCCTCCAGACCCTCACCGACCTCGGCATCGAGCACGAACTGCACGTCATGTCCGCCCACCGCACGCCGGACAAGGTCCAGCAGTTCGCCTCAGCCGCCGCCGACCAGGGCTTCGAAGTGATCATCGCCGCCGCCGGCATGGCCGCCCATCTGCCGGGCGTAGTCGCCGCCCTGACGCCGCTCCCCGTTATTGGCCTGCCCATCGGCAAGCCGGGCATGTCCGGCCTGGACGCCCTGCTGGCCATCGCCCAGATGCCGCCCGGCGTGCCCGTGGCCTGCATGGCCGTCAACGGCGCCAAGAACGCCGCCCTCTACGCCGCCGCCATCCTCGCCCTCAAGCACCCGGATGTGCGGCAGGCGCTGGAGGCCTATCGCCGGGAGCAGGCTTCCGCCTGAGCAAGCAGGAGGTGTCGTGTCTCGAGAAGATTTAGCCAATCGGTTCGCGGACACCTACGCCCGAATGGACACCCCTGTCCACCGGGTCGTCCAGAGGGAAGTCTTCGGCGCTGATTCGTGGGTCCGGGGCTACACGACCCCGGCGCAGGCCGATCTCCTCGCTGAGCGCCTGTCCTTGCGTCCCGGCCTGCGTATTCTCGACGTCGGCGCTGGGCTAGGCTGGCCGTCGCTGTACCTGGCGCAGCGGACAGGTTGCGAAGCCGTCCTGACGGATGTCCCAGAGCCGGGGCTCCGCAGCGCCATCGGCCGCGCGGAACGGCTACGCGTGGGCCAGCGATCCTCCCTCGCCCGGGCAAGCGGCACACACCTCCCCTTCCGCCCCCAAACCTTCGACGCTGTCATTCATACTGATGCTCTCTGATGAATCCGCGCCAAGCTCTCCGTGCTGAGAGCATGCAGGCGAGTGCTAAAACCGGGAGGCCGCACGGCTTTCTACACAATATTCATCCCCTCCGGTCTTTCGGGCAAAGACTACCGCCGTGCCGCCCGTACCCGCTCGTGTGTGACCTCCTGGCGTCGGGAGCACCCTGAACTGCTCAGCGCCTCTGGCTTTAGCAATGTGGAGGAGATCGACCTCACAGACGAGTTCCTGCGCGTGGCGCAGGCCTGGCTCGAGGCGAGAAATCGGCACGCTGACGAACTGGCCGAGGTCGAAGGTCAAGCGGAATTCGCCCAAAGATTGAAGGAGACCAAAGCCTCGGTAGCCGCCCTTCGAGACGGCCTCTTCCGCCGCTCTCTGTTCGTGGCCCAGCGGCCGCGCTGACTCCGGCGCACCTATGCTACGCTGTGTCTAACCCCTATCTTGGAGGTGTCCCATGCCCCTCATCGACCACGACTCCGTCGCCCCCGTCGAGATGTTCTCCGGCGTCGTCCGCCGCACCCTCACCTACGGCGACCGCCTCATGCTCATCGAGGTCACGCTGGAAGAGGGCGCCGTCGTACCGATGCATACGCACCCGCACGAGCAGACCGGCTATCTGATCTCCGGCCGCTTCCTGTTCGAGCTGGGCGACGAGAAGCGCGAGCTGGGCCCCGGCGACTGCTGGCTCGTCCCCTCCAACGTCCCCCACCAGGTCACCGCCCTGGAGCCCTGCCTGCTGGTTGACGTCTTCTCCCCGCCACGGGAGGAGTACCGGTAGCCGGTTGTAACCCCACCGTGAGACAGGCTTCAGCCTGTCGACCCCGCCGGCCGAGGCTAGCCACTCCCGCTGTAGGAGCAGTCAACAACCCCTTCCACCTCGCCCTGTCATGCCCTAATATGGTGCCGTGCTAGGCACAATCATCCCGGTGCCCACGCGGGCAAAACGATCAAACGAAACGCCGCCCTCCCATATCTATAAC
>CBDURB010000367.1:0-1952 GCA_965369585.1 uncultured bacterium | reverse complement strand
GGCCTAGACTATCGTCAGGCCGCTCTCCTTTTCGAAGACGTGCACCTTCGTCATGTCGAACACCACGTCGAACTCCTGGCCAGGCCGGGCCCAGGTCTCGGGGCCCATCCGGGCGATGAAGGTACCCTCTCCCAGCTTGAGTTGGGGGACAAGATACAGGAAGACCTCATTGCCCAGGGGCTCCGCGACATCTATCTTCGTGCTCATCACGGCGTCCGGGGGCGCATCAGGCACTAGACGTCTATCCACGATATGCTCAGGCCTTATCCCGAACACCACTTCCTCCCCCAGGTGCTTCGCCAGCGCCTCCTTTTTTTGCTTGTCCATCTTTAGGTTGAACCCACTAATTTGGCAGCAGACGGTCCCGTCCACTCTTACCAGGCGGCCATCGAAGAAGTTCATCGCCGGGCTGCCGATGAAGCCGGCGACAAACTGGTTAGCGGGATGCTGGTACAGGTTCTGAGGCGGATCAACCTGCTGCAAGGCGCCGAAGTCGAGCACGGCGATGCGAGTGCCCATCGTCATCGCCTCAATCTGGTCGTGGGTCACGTAGACGATTGTGCTCTCAAGGCGCTCGTGGAGCCTGACCAGCTCCGCCCTGGTCTGGACCCTCAGCTTGGCGTCCAGGTTCGAAAGCGGCTCATCCATCAGGAACACCGCCGGATCGCGAACGATGGCCCGGCCCAGGGCCACGCGCTGGCGCTGGCCGCCCGATAGCTGGCGCGGCTTGCGCTTGAGCAGCTCCTCGATGCCAAGGATTTCGGCTGCGTCATTGACCCGCTGCCGTATCTCCTGTTTGGGCGTCTTGCGGAGGCTGAGGCCGAAGGCCATGTTGTCGTATACGGACATGTGGGGGTAGAGGGCGTAGGACTGGAACACCATGGCGATGTCGCGATCCTTGGCGGCGACGTCGTTCACCCTGCGGTCGCCGATGTAGACATCGCCCTCGGTGATCTCTTCCAGCCCGGCCAACATACGCAGGATCGTCGACTTGCCGCTGCCGGAGGGCCCCACCAGAACCAGAAACTCCTTGTCCGGTATCTCCAGGCTAAAGTCGTTGACCGCAATGACACTGTCGAACCGCTTAGTCAGGTGGTCAAAGGTCACGCCGGCCATTGGTAGCCCTCAGTGAGCGATTGTATCACGGCTCCTTAGCCCTTCACTGAGCCGGCGAGGAGCCCCTGCACGAAGTACCTTTGCAGGGCGAAGAAGATGAACAGGGGCACGATCATGGAGATGAACGCCGCCGCGGTCAGCACCTGATAGTCGGAGCCGAAGGAGCTGACCAAGCTGTTTATCGTCAGCATCATGGGCGCCATGTCAGGGTCGCCCAGGAGGACCAAGGCCACCAACAGGTCCTGCCATACCCAGAGGAATTGGAAGATAGCGAGGGCGGCGATGACCGGGCCGGAGAGCGGCAGCACGATGCGGAAGAACACGCGGATGTCGGAGGCGCCGTCGAGGTAGGCCGACTCGAACATTTCCCTGGGCAGCGACCCGAAGAAGCTCCGCATCAGGAAGATCGCGAAGGGCAGGCCGTAGGCCACGTGCGCTACCCAGAGGCCGGTGAAGCTGTTGACGCCGAACAGGTTTCCGCCCAGGAGCGGCAGATCGTTGTTGATGAAGCCGATGTTATCGTTCAAGGTGACGTAGAACCGCAGCACCGGGATGAGGGTCATCTGTAGAGGGACGACCAGCAGCGCCACGACCACCAAGAAGAGGATGTTCCTGCCGGGGAACTGCATCCAGGCGAAGGCGTAGGCGGCGAAGGAGGCCACCAGGATGACGAGAAGGGTGGCGGGGAAGGTTATTATCATGCTGTTGAGGAAGGAGCGCGCCATCCCGCGCTGGGAGAGTACGCTGTCATAGTTATCGAGGGTGAAATCGAACGGATCAGTGATGACGTTCCACCAGCCCGATGACGCGATGGCGATGGGGTCCCGGAAGGAGCT
>CBDURB010000366.1:0-1953 GCA_965369585.1 uncultured bacterium | reverse complement strand
CATGAGGCCGAGGTCAAGCAGCTCCTCGGCATCCCCGAAGGTGTGGACACCATGGCCCTCATCCCCCTCGGCTACCCCGTGGGCAAGTTCGGCCCTACCAACCGCATACCCACGGAGAAGGTCGTCTACTGGGAGAAGTGGGGCCGGGCCAGCGAGCGCTGACCGTCCGCACCCGCCCGCCAGGCCTGCTAGCCTGTTCTACCGTACTCTTCTTCCAGCAGCGCCAGCAGGCTAGGCGTCTCCTCCTCAATCCCGTCAGCAAGTCGCGCCGCCGCCACCGGGATATCCCATCGCCTTACCGCCGCCGGCTCCACCGCTCGCTGCCGCCGGTAGGCGCGCAGATAAGCCGACGCCATGGCCCTGCGAACGAACCTCGCCAGCACCCGTATCAGCATCGGCGAGCCCGGCGGCAGCTCCCCGAGCCGGAACATCAGCAGCGTGCGGGCCACATCCGCATCCGGGTCGCCCTGTGTAGCATTCGTCCAGTCGATCACAACCGGCGTCTCCCCGGCCATCAGGATGTTCCCCGGATGGAAATCGCCGTGGCAGAGGCTGTCCCCATCGGGAAGCTCATCCAGAGCCCGCAGGGCGAATCGGGCCAGGTGCTCGGGCAGCCGGTTGCAAGACCCGATCTGTCGCTTCAGGTTGGCCTTCAGCCCGGGAAGCCCGCCCGAGGCGCTCGCGGCGTGAAGCTGCGCCTGCACTTCGCCCAGGATGCGGGCGCCCCAGAACAACTTCCACGGCCGCCGTGCGATCAGGGCCAGCAGGTCCGGCCCGTCGATGCGCTCCATCACCATGCCGGGCCGTCCCTCAACCGTCGTCAGGCTGTGAACGGCGGGTACCCGCACCCCGAGCGACCTCGCCGACTCTATCGCCGCCGCCTGCCGCTCGTTCAGCCGTCCGGCCTCCGGGTCGCGAAGCAGCCTCAGGATCGTCCCCTCCTCCCAGGCGAACATCTCCGCCTCCCGCCCCTCCGCGATCTTCTGGAGCTCCTGCCGCTGCATGGCCAGCATTATAACCCGTGCCCTGCGCCGAACGAGCGTGCAATGACGGGCTTCCCCCTCACGTAGGTCGAGGCCCCACCCTCTCCCGGACGCGGGAGAGGGTCGACCCGAAGGATCGGGGTGAGGGCGAAGCCGCCGCCCTACCCACTCGCTCATCCTGAGCCTGCCTGCCGGTAGGCAGGCCTGTCGAAGGACGAACGTACATGCGATAATACCCCCGAAATGCCCGCCCGCAAGAGTCCGAAAGCCCCCGATATGTTCGCCCAGGCCGCCGCCAGCCGCGCCTCCGGCCAGGCCCCCCTCGCCGCTCGCATGCGCCCCCAGACCCTCGATGAGTTCGTCGGCCAGGAACACATCGTCGGCGAGGGCCGCCTCCTCCGCAAGGCGCTTGAGGCCGATGATGTGCCCTCCATGGTCCTCTGGGGCCCGCCCGGCTCCGGCAAGACCACCCTCGCCCGCATCATCGCCGGCCTCACCAAATCCCACTTCGCGCCCGTCTCCGCCGTCGCCGCCGGCGTCGCCGACCTCCGCCGTATCGTCGCCGAGGCCACGGACCGGCTCGGCATGCACTCCGTCCGCACTATCCTTTTCATCGACGAGATACACCGCTTCAACAAGGCCCAGCAGGACGCCGTCCTGCCTTATGTCGAGGACGGCACCATCACCCTCATCGGCGCCACCACCGAGAACCCCTCCTTCGAGGTCATCTCCCCCCTCCTCTCCCGCTCCCGCGTCTACGCCCTCGAGCCGCTGACCGCCGAGCAGGTCGAGACGATCCTCCGCCGCGCCCTCGCCGACGAAGAGAACGGCCTCGGCGCCACGAACGTCGGCATCGAAGACGACACGATAGCCGCCCTCGCCAACGCCGTCGGCGGCGACGCCCGTATCGCCCTTAACGCCCTCGAGCTCGCCGTCAACGCCGCCAAGCCGAACGACAAGGGCGTGCGCA
>CBDURB010000365.1:0-1954 GCA_965369585.1 uncultured bacterium | reverse complement strand
AACGCCCCTACCTGCGTCCGCCCATGATCGAACGCTACACCCGCCCCGAGATGGCCCGCATCTGGTCCGAGGGGAACAAGTACGACAAGTGGCTCCAGGTCGAGCTCGCCGTCTGCGAGGCCTGGGCGCAGCGCGGCGTCATCCCCAAGGACGCCCTGCCCAAGCTCCACAAGGCCCGCTACGACCTCGACGCCATCGCCCGCTACCTGCCGGAGATGCACCACGACATGACCGTCTTCCTCCGTTCCCTCGCCGATTCCCTGGGCCCGGAGTCGCGCTACCTACACCTCGGCCTCACCTCCCAGGACGTCATGGATACGGGCCTCGCCCTCCAGCTTATCGAAGCCACGGAGCTTTTGGAGCAGGAGCTTCGCGCCCTCTCGGAGGCCATCCGGGAGAAGGCGCTGGAGCATAAGGACACGCTCTGCATCGGCCGCAGCCACGGCGTCCACGCAGAGCCCACCACCTTCGGCCTCAAGCTCGCCGCCTGGTGGGACGAGCTGCGGCGCCAGACGCACCGCCTCACCCAGGCCAAGGAGACGGTCTCCGTGGGCAAGATCAGCGGCGCCGTGGGCACCCACGCCACAGTCCCGCCGGAGATCGAGGCCGACGTCTGCGGCAGCCTCGGCCTTCTGCCGGAGCCCGTATCCACGCAGATCGTTCACCGTGACCGCCACGCCCAGTACGTATCGACGCTGGCCCTCATCGCCGCCAGCCTGGAGAAATTCGCCACCGAGATCCGCCACCTCCAGCGCACCGAGGTGCTGGAGGCGGAGGAGCCGTTTGGGGAAGGCCAGACAGGCTCCTCCGCCATGCCCCACAAGCGCAACCCCGAGAAGTGCGAGCGCATCTGCGGCCTGGCCCGCCTCTTCCGTGGCTACACGACAACCGCCCTGGAGAACGTCGCCCTCTGGCACGAGCGCGACATCTCTCACTCATCCGCGGAGCGCATCATCCTGCCGGACGCCTGCACCCTGCTGGACTACACGCTGGACCTGTTCACGGGCATCGTCCGCGGGTTGCAGGTCTACCCGGAGAACATGCGGCGCAACCTGGAGCTGACGCAGGGGCTGATCTTTTCCCATCGCGTCCTCCTCACCCTCATCGATAAGGGGCTGAGCCGTCAGGAAGCGTACAAGCTGGTGCAGGACAACGCCATGCGAGCCTGGAAGAAGCGCACTCCCTTCCTCGATCTGCTGTGCGAGGACGAGGATGTGCTGCGCCACCTCTCCCGCGAGGAGCTCGCCTCGCTGTTCGACTACGAATACTATACGCAGCACGTGGACGATAGCTTCCGGAGGGTAGGACTGTGACCGCCATCCTCACCGAGACCACCCTTGACCTGCCGCTCTACGCCCGCGGCAAGGTGCGCGATATCTACGACCTGGGCGATAAGCTGCTCATCGTCGCGACCGACCGCATCTCCGCCTTCGATGTCGTCCTGCCCACCGGCATCCCCGATAAGGGGCTAGTCCTCACCCAGCTCTCCGCCTTCTGGTTCGAGAAGACAGGCGACATCGTCCCCAACCACTTCCTCCGCGTCGTGGACGACACCCGCGTCGAGGGTGTGGACACCGAGCTGCCACGTGATCTCATCGGTCGCGCCATGGTCGTCCGCAAGGCACGACGGCTGGACGTGGAGTGCATCGTCCGCGGCTACGCGGTGCTGGGCAGCGCCGGCTGGGCCGAATACCACGAGACGGGCACCATCAGCGGCGTCAAGCTGCCCGGCGGCCTCAAGGAGGCGCAGGAGCTGTTTGAGCCCATCTTCACCCCCACGACCAAGGCCGACAAGGGCCATGACGAGAACATCACCTTCGAGCAGACGGAGGCGCTGGTCGGCGAGCAGGCGGCCAACGCCATCGCCCTGCGTTCCCTGGCCATTTACCGCTTCGGCCGCGACTATGCCCGCGAGCGGCACATCATCATCGCCGATACGAAGTTCGAGTTCGGC
>CBDURB010000364.1:0-1956 GCA_965369585.1 uncultured bacterium | reverse complement strand
GGGGGTGATGCACTCCATAGTGCCGTCGGACTATCAGCAGCAGGACACCTACTTCATCGTCGCGCACCTCCACCAAGTGCTGCTGGGCGGGGCGATGTTCGCTCTGTTCGCGGGGATCTACTACTGGTTCCCGAAGTTCACGGGCCGCCTGCTGCACGAGGGTTGGGGTCAGCTACACTTCTGGCTGATGTTCATCGGGTTTAACCTCACGTTCCAGCCGATGATGATCTTGGGCCTGCTGGGTATGCCACGTCGAATCTACAGCTACCCTGAGGGGATGGGGTGGGATTTGTGGAACGCGGTGGCGACTGCGGGCGCGTTACTCATCGGCCTTTCGATTCTGGCGTTCATGTTCAACGTGGTGCTTAGCCTTCGCAGGAAGGAAGAGGCCGGGGCTGATCCCTGGGACGGGCGTACCCTGGAGTGGAGCCTGCCTTCGCCGGTGCCGCCGTATAACTTTGCGGAGATCCCCACGGTGCGAGCCCGAGACGACTTCTGGCACCGCAAGTATGTGGAGGATGAGACGGGGCGGCCCGTGCCAATCGCGGGAGGTGGGGCCCAGGAGCCTGAGGAGGAAGAGCACGCAGAGGGCGAAGGCCATGGCATACACATGCCCTCGCCGTCTTTCTTCCCTCTGATCGCCGCCATCGGTTTGCCGATCATCGCTACCGGCCTGATCTACGACGCCGCTATCGTCGCGGTGGGAGTTGCCGTCCTTGTGGTGGGGATCTACGGTTGGGCGTTGGAACCTGCATCCGAGTGAGCCAGGGAGGAGAGCGTTGAGTCACGCGCCAGCAGCCCTAGAAACGAGCACGGGCCTCGATAACCGAAAGCTGCTGATGTGGCTGTTCCTGGCCTCGGAGTGCCTGCTTTTCGGGTCGCTCATCGGCGCCTATCTGCTTTACCGCGGTCAAAGCGTGGTTGGGCCTTACCCGGAGGACCTGTTCGATATCCCCTTTACGTCGGTCAGCGCCTTCGTGCTGCTGATGAGCAGCGTGACGATGGTGCTGGCGCTGGCGGCGATCCAGCGGGGGGACCAGCGGGGGCTACGGATATGGCTGCTGAGCACGGCGTTGCTGGGCCTCCTTTTCTTGAGCGGGCAGGCGTTCGAGTTCACGGAGTTCAACCGGGAGGGGTTGTCGCTGAGCTCCAACCTGTTCGGGACGACCTTCTTTGTGCTGACGGGGTTCCACGGCGCTCACGTGATGGTGGGCGTGCTGATCCTGCTCTCGTTGTTAGTGATGGCGTTCCGGGGTCGGCTAACGCAGGCCCAGAGCCTGAACATTGAACTGGCCGGTTTGTACTGGCACTTCGTAGACGTAGTGTGGATCGTTATTTTCACCCTCGTCTACCTGATTCAGCCCTGATGCGAGGAGGGAGGCGTCGATGACGCTGGCAGAGTCGAGGGGAATAAAGGGGCCAATAGAACGGGAGGCGCCGGCCGAGCACGTTAGAGAGGGGACCCATCCAGGCCCGCTTGAGTACATAAAGATCGGTCTGATCCTGGCTGCTATCACAGCGGTTGAGGTGGGGATATATTACATCGAAGCGATCGAGGATGCCCTAGTCCCCATTCTCATCGTCCTTTCAGCGCTGAAGTTCAGCCTGGTAGTGTTGTGGTTCATGCATTTGAGGTTCGATAGCCGGCTGTTCTCGTGGCTGTTAGTGGGCGGCTTGGTGCTGGCTGGGATGCTGTTCGTCGTAGTGCTGTCTACGCTCGGTGGTGGGTTAGTGTGACAAGAGATATGGGACAGCCTCCTGAAGGGCGATAATCTCGTCATCGGGGAGGGATAAGCTTGGCGGCGTTGCATATCGGTGGGTACGAGTGGCTGGACTGGAGCTTCCGGCCAGATGTCATACTGCTGTGCATCCTGCTGCTAGGGGCCTACTACTACGCTGTAACCCGGCTGCGGCCGCGCACCGATATTCAGTGGCGCCGTCAACCCGTGCGCTCAG
>CBDURB010000363.1:0-1966 GCA_965369585.1 uncultured bacterium | reverse complement strand
ATCTTGGCGCCGAAGCGTTCCACCGTCCAGGAGCGCAGTATCTCTCTGTCCCAGTTCCCCGAAAGCGACCATGACATCAGACGACCAAACGCTATTGTGTCAACCGGATGCCAGGGCTTCGGCCGGTAGCGCAGCAATCCGAACTCAACCGGCATGCGGCTGCTCTCCATGTAGGCGTTGACGCCGGCGCTGAACGCCTCCAGCACCGCCTTCTCCGTCTCCTCCGCGTCCTGCCATTCGGCCTCCGACACCCGCCGGAACCCCACCCTGCGGGTCAGACGATCGATCTCCAGCGCGTCCTCCCCCAGCACCTCCGCCAGCGTCCCCGAACTCGCGCGGCGGTTGAACTCCATCTGCCACAGCCGGTCCTGCGCCTGCGCGTACCCCACGCCGAAGAACATGTCGTGCAGGTTTCCCGCGTAGATATGCGGTATGCCCCAGCGGTCGCGCAGGATCTCAACCTCCGCCCTCAACCCCTGCAGCTTCAGCCTGCCTTTCCCCTTGGGCACGGGCCGTCGCAGCAGGTAGTATGCCCCCGCCGAGACCGCCCCGGCGGCCACCAGCAGCCCCAGCGCCGTCCTCCGTATCATCCTTCCCATGGACATCCGCAGACCTCCTGCTCTACTCCGCTCGTACCGCCCGGCTCAGCGCTTCCTCAACCTCTCCCCTGCTGACGGCGCCCTCGCGGACTATCTCGGGTTTATCACGTGTTATGTCAATCACCGTCGACTCCAGCCTCGTTCGAGACTGCCCGCCATCGATGATCAGCTCCACCATCTCCCCCATCTGGAACGCCACCTCCGCCGCCGAGATGGGCGCGCGCGTACCGGCGCGGTTAGCACTCGTACCGGTGATCGGCTCGCCCAGGGTGCGCACGATCCTGCGCACGAGTTCGTGGTCCGGCACTCGCAACGCCACGGTGTCTCCGCCCGCCAGCGCCAGGCTCCGGTACGAGACCGCCTTCCGCATCACGATCGTCAGCGCCCCCGGCCAGAAGCGAGTCGCCAGCGCCTTCGCCAGCGGCGTCACCTCCGCCACCCGGGCCGCGTCCGAGACGTCCGCCAGAAGGAGCGGCAGCGGCTTATCCGGAGACCGTCCCTTCACGGCGAATAGCCGGCGCACGGCCGCGTCATCGCCCGCCGCCGCCCCAATCCCATATACGGTATCAGTCGGGTAGCAGACCAGCCCGCCGTCCCGCAGCACCCGCACAGCCTCGTCCCCGCTGGCGCCGTCACTTTCCGGGACTATCCTCACCTCGCTCAAACCCAAGCCTCATGCTGGCCGAAGCGCGGCAAACAGATACGTTTACGCCCTAACCACAACGCTAAACGGCTCCCTCCGGCGGAATCGCTAAACCACCTACGCGCTTCACCTTCGACTATTGACCCCGTATCGTCACGAATGCTACCATCGCTAAAAGAGCCTACCCTGTCCGCTTTGCGGACTCCGATGCTCCGCTCGGAGAGCCTGCCGAAGGGAGGGCAACCTGCCCCGTGGCCGAAACCGAAGCCACCCCCGATACCACTCCTAGTAGCCTGTCCGCCGATAGGCGAATACCCACCTCCGACGACCTGGAGGTCTCCACCTACCTGGAGATCGCCCGCGAGCGCGAAGGTCAGCAGCCCCGCGAGGGCGAACCACCAGCCCCTGCCCAGCCGGAAACGGTCGTCATCCTCGATTTCGGCTCACAGTATAGCATGCTGATCGCGCGCCGAGTCCGTGACTGTCACGTCTACTGCGAGCTCGTCCCCTTCGACACCCCCTGGGAGCAGGTCCAGAAGCTTAACCCCCGCGGCTTCATCCTCTCCGGCGGCCCCGCCTCCGTCTACGACGAAGGCGCCCCCCTGGCCCCCAACTACGTCTTCGACTCCGGCCTCCCCGTCCTCGGCATCTGCTACGGTATGCAGCTCGTCGCCCACCAGCTCGGCGGCCGCGTCGCCCCCTCCGGCGAGCGCGAGTACGGCCA
>CBDURB010000362.1:0-1988 GCA_965369585.1 uncultured bacterium | reverse complement strand
CCGGCCCCCCTTGCGGCGATCTTGCCGGCGGTCCTAGACGGTGGGTAACTTTTATTGCCGCTGTCCCCCCTGGATGATTCGCCCCTTACCTTGACTTTAGCTGCCGCCGCCCGCCTATGCGGGTTTAGGCCGACGGAGCAAGAGTTCGCGCGCGTAATCAGAATTCTCCTGATTCCACAATAATGTTATGAGAAGCTCCGAAGCTTTACAAGACTAAATAGCTGACTTATAACTGTTTTTTGTGAATATACTGTGAGAGTTACGTGAAGGATACGCCCCCCTATTCGTAGCGCAAAGCTTCGGCGATAGGGACGCTAGCGGCGAGGCGCGAAGGAACGATCGTCATCAGAAGCGAGGCGAAGAAGGCGAAGGCGGAGATGAGCGCTATCTGGAACCAGGGTATGACGTACGCTGATTCCGAGGTGGGAAACTCGTCTGAGGTTATGAGGAAGTAGGAAAGCCAGATAGCCAGCCCAACCCCGGAGAGGACGCCCAGCGCCGCTACGAACGTGGATTCCAAGATGAAGCTCAAGGCCACCGTGCCGCGGGTGTAGCCTATAGCCCGGAGCATGCCGATCTGCTGCCGCCGCTCCACCACCGAGCGGAAGGAGATCACGCCCACGGCGGCGATACCCACGAACAGGCCGAGACCCATAAAGCTCTGCATGAGCCGGAAGAAGTTGCGGAACAGGGCCTGATCATCGTCGATGTCTTTCTTGATAGAGGAGGCCTGCGTGCCGCTCTGGGTGAGGGCAGACTCTATCCTGTCGGCCACGCGGACGGCGTTGCCGGGATCGTCAAGGCCAATGTAGTACTGGGAGGAGGCAGCCTGGCCGAACACCGCCGTGAAGGTCTGGTCGGGTAGGAATACGCCGAAGAAAGAGGCGCTGGCGCCGAGGCTGATGACGCCGATGATTGTGACCTCGCTGGATTTTCCGGAGACAGGATCCCGTACCTCCAGCGTGACCGGATCGAAGACGTCTTCTCCTTCAGGGATGCCGTCCAAGCTGAATTCCGGGCCGAAGCCGTGCCCGAAGCCGCCCAGGACAAAGGCGTCGATCAGGGCGACGTCCTCACCGTCCCGCATCTGCTGCCACACTGCTTCGTCGCTATCGAAGCCCGTGGCGCGGGCCTCAAGGGCGATATCGCCGCCGTCCACGAAGCCGGGGCTGACGCCGCGCACAGAGTAGAACTCGAAGTCGTCGTCTGGGTGCTCTCGTATCTCGGGGAAGCCTAATCGGTCAGCCAGGCTGAGGCGGCCTATGGAACGAAACTGTCCGGTATCCTCGAAGCCAGCGGCGGTCAAGGCTTGCACAAGGTCAGCGCCCAGGGGGTTGTTGGCGTTCTCTTCCACCAGCACGTCCCAGCCGCCGCGGGCCTCGTCGTTGAGGAACAGCCGGTTGAAGTTGATGTTCATGGTGGACATCATCACGAGGGCAAAGACGATGAGCGAGATCATGGCCATGGTCATGCCGGTGCGGAACTTGTTGGCGAGGGGATAGGCGACGGCGGTCTTCATGGCCGGCAGGATTCGTCCGAAGCGAGCGCCGATGCGAGAGAGGAGAGTGAGTAAGATATCGGCATTGTAGATGAGGACGAAGGTGGAGGCGGTGACCATGGAGATGCCGCTGAGGAAGAACATCTCCATACCACCCTCCAGGGGCCCGAACAGGAACTCCAGGCGGTTGCCGGCAATAAAGCCCCAGAGGAGCAATAGCAGTAGACCCGTCACCGTAAATACGGGCCGTTCAGGCAGGCGGAAGAATCGGAGGACGATGGCGGCGCCGGACAGGATCAGGGAGAAGCCTAAGGCAAAGAGGAATGAGGTGTCGCTAGCCATACCCGTCCAGAAGAGGAAGGCGCCCAGGGCGATGGCGGCGATGGCGGCGGCGAGGCTTCGCCAACCTAAGCGGCCGCCGGGCGGTTCGGGGATGTCACGGATAGCGCGGACGATGTTGAGCTTGGAGACGCGCCAGGAGGAGAAGGTG
>CBDURB010000361.1:0-1988 GCA_965369585.1 uncultured bacterium | reverse complement strand
GCGGATGTCCAGCGCCAGGAAGGCGAGGGCGCAGGCGCCGGCGACGATGAGCGGCAGGGCGCCGCCGGTATCCTCGCTGACGGTAGCCAGGCCACCGAGTAGCGCCGCCCCGCCGATGAGGGCCAGCCCCCAGCGCCGGACGGCCTTCCACAGCCCACCGCTGGGACGGGCCATGATCAACCCCAGCGTGCCGAGGGCGGATACGCCGAGCAGCGCCGGGGCTCCGATTAGCAGCACCGCCAACTTTACCTCGTCCCGGTCACCGCCGCTGAGGGCGATGACAGCGATGGTGGTCGCGCCCACGATCAGCAGCAGGGCGGCCAAGCCCGACCAGAGCCAGGCCCAGGTGGGACGATGGGCGCGCTCGCTCACAGCGGCAGCTCGTACTGCATACCGCCGCCCACGATCTGGGCCAGCGCCCCGATCTCGCTGAAGAACGATAGCGCCGCCTCGTTGCCGGCGGGCAGCGTTCCCCGCACCTTCGTGTAGCCGGCGGTGCGGGCGAACTCCAACGCCATCAGCGCCAGCTCGCGGCCGGCGCCCTGACGGCGCGTAGCGGGGAGCAGCCACACGCCCATCACGGCGCAGCCTTCCTCCTGGGGGTCCGGCTCCAACGCCGCGAAGCCACAGAGCCCCTTCTCCCTGGCACCATGCCTACCGGCAGGCAGGCAAACGAACATCGCGCCCTTATCCGCGCCGTGCCTGCCGGCAGGCAGGTAGGCGGAGATGCGCTCCGAGACGTCGGCGGGGGTCATCGCGCCGGGCAGGCCGCTGCCGTCGCCGAGCTCGTCGAGCATCTGCGAGCCGATGGCGGCGATGGCGCCGGCGTCGTCCTGGGTGGCCTGACGGTAGGTCAGCTCGGGCCCAGACGGGCCCCCGTCCGGGGGCATCAGGCAGCCTCCTCGATCATCTCGATGAACCTATCGAAGACGTAGACGTTGTCCAGCGGCCCCGGCGAGGCCTCCGAGTGGTACTGGATGGAGAGCAGCGGCTCCGCGGGGTGCCAGAGCCCCTCGACGGTGCCATCGTTCAGGTGCGTCTGCGACACCTCGATGCCGCCGCCGAGGCCGGCGGGGTCCAGCGCGTAGCCGTGGTTCTGGGCGGTGATATGGATGCGGCCGGTCCGCAGGTCCTTCACGGGATGGTTGGCGCCGCGGTGGCCGAACTTCAGCTTAAACGTCTTCGCCCCGAAGGCGCGGCCCAGGAGCTGGTGGCCCAGACAGATGCCCAGCACCGGCACTTTGCCGACGAGCGACTTCACGGTAGCGACGGCATAGTCCAGCAGCGCCGGGTCGCCCGGCCCGGGGGAGAAGACGATCCCGTCCGGCTTCAGGGCGAGAACATCCTCAGCAGAGGTGTCGCAGGGGACGGCGGTGACGCGGCAGCCCCGGCCGCGCAGGAGGCGGAGGATGTTGTACTTCAGCCCCGTGTCCATCACCACTACGTGCCGCTTCGGCTTCCCCTCGCCGGCCTGCCCGTCTGGGGGCCAGTCGTACGGCTCCTCGGCGGTGACCTGGTGGGCGTAGTCGGTGTCGCCGTAGGGGGGCAGGGAGCGGAGGCGGGCCAGCGCCTCGTCCGCCGTCTCGTCGACGGTGATGGTGCCCATCATGACGCCGGCGCGGCGCAGGCGGCGGGTGATGGCGCGGGTATCGACGCCGGAGATGCCAACGACATCCTGCGAGGCGAGGTACTCGTGCAGCGTCATGTCGGAGCGCCAGTGCGAGGGGAGGTCGCAGGCCTCGCGGACGACGAGGCCGCGCACCTGGATGCGCTTGGACTCGACGTCTTCGGCGTTGATGCCGTAGTTGCCAGCGAGGGGGTAGGTGAGGACGAGCACCTGGCCGGCGTAGGAGGGGTCTGTGAGCATCTCCTGGTAGCCGGTCATGGCGGTGGAGAAAACGACCTCGCCGTGAGTGCGAGACGCTGCGCCGAGCGGCTGCCCGGCGAAGGAGGCACCGTCCTCGAGGACGAGGAGAGCCTCCCTACCG
>CBDURB010000360.1:0-2003 GCA_965369585.1 uncultured bacterium | reverse complement strand
GTTGAGGCCGCCCTCAAGCGGCTGGACGACGTCTGCCGCGACGGCGAGAACCTGATGCAGCCGATAATGGAAGCGGTCAGGGTGTACGCGACCCTGGGCGAGATCTGCGGCGTAATGCGTAACGCTTTCGGAGACTACCGCGCTCCGACGGCGATATGAGGTTGTATTTCCCGCACCACCCCGAGGGGTCGGAGTGGCATGATACAGAATCGATACCGCCCCGACCGGCCGGGGCGGTAAGAAAATAGCCAAATGGGGAGGGTCACCTGTGTCCTGTCTGAACCACGGTAAGGTCGCCATAGTCACCGGAAGCTCACGCGGGCTTGGTCGCGCCATTGTACGCGAGCTGGCCGACCACGGCTGCAAGGTGGTCATCAACTACTTCCAGAGCAAGGAGCTGGCGGAGCAGCTACAGTCCGAGCTTAAGGACAAAGGCCAGGAGGCGATCTGCGTACAGGCGGGCGTGGCCCACCCGGACGACGTCCAGAACCTGATCGATACGACGGTCAAGGAGTTCGGCGGCATCGATATCCTGGTGAACAACGCCGGCGTCAACCGGGACCGTACCATCCGCCGCATGAGCGCGGAGGAGTGGCAGGAGGTGATCGCCACCGACCTAAGCAGCGTCTTCTACTGCACCAACGCGGCGCTGCCCCACATGATCGAGCGCGGGGGCGGGCGCATCGTCAACATGTCGTCCATCGTGGGGCAGATGGGGAACCTGGGACAGGCCAACTACGCGGCGGCCAAGGCTGGGATCGTCGGCTTCACGAAGTCGGCGGCGCAGGAGTTCGCCCGCTTCAACATCACCGTGAACGCGATGTGCCCGGGGTTCATCGCGACGGAGATGGTGACGAACCTGACGGAGGAGGTGCAGCAAGCGCTGCTGGCTAAGATCCCGCTTGGGCGCTTCGGCAAGCCAGAGGAGGTTGCCAGCCTCTGCCGCTTCCTGGTGGCCGAGGGCGACTTCATAACCGGCGCCCAGATCAATATCAACGGCGGCATGTACCTCCAGTAGCCGCCTTCTCATCGTGCCTTACGTCTGAGGCGCACACAGTGTCCACACCACGGCCGCAGATACCTCTGCGCCGCCTGCTTCTCCTGACGGTGATTACGGCGGCGTTCGCCTTCGCCCTTCAGGCGCTACTCGCCGCCACGAACGCTCCCGCCGCGGCGGCGATCAACATCCTGCTGGTGCCACCCATCGCCGGCGCGATCATCTTCGCCGGACTGCGACCGTACCCGCTGGCCGGCCGCCTGCGGCTGGCCGTGATGGTAGCGGTAGCGCTGTTCCTGCTGGGCCTGAGCATTGGATAGGCCGTCAGAATAGGCCTTGCAGCAGGCTCCAGACGCCGAGTGCGTAGAACGGCACCCAGACGGCGCCGAACACGGGCGCAGCAGCCAGTGTAAGAGCGTAGGTGGTCCGGTCTGAATAGCCGAGCAGGCGGAACAGCAGCCAGCTCAGCGCCGGCCCCAGCGCCACCATCGTCACCAGGGTTGCGAATGAGCGGGTCGCCGGGCCCGCGGTCGCTGCGACGCTGCGGACCCAGCTCTGGATCCCCCGGCCGATCCGCGCCATCACGAGGAGTATCACGAGTACGATGGCGGCGGCGATGAGAAACGTCGCCACGCTAGCGCGATGCTCGACCGCCCAGTCCACTATCTCGCCGCCAGCGAGGGCGATGGTTAACCCAGCCACGGCCGAGACAACAGAAACCCCAAGAACCATAAGCGACGCCTTAACCCGCGTATGCGCCAGCAGGCCGGTTACATGGCTGGCAAACCTCGCAAGGAGCGGCTCAAGCAGGGACAGCATGCGGGACCACAAGACATCCCTGACCGCCAGCACCACCAGTCCCAGCACCGCCCAGATGGCGATGAACGCTGCCAGGCCCCAGGCGAACCCCAGACCTTCGACGAGAAGGACGATATGGCCAGCGAAGATGACCTCACCGAACAGTATCTCTGCCGTGACGGGGATCGAAACAAGGATGAGGACGGCC
>CBDURB010000359.1:0-2011 GCA_965369585.1 uncultured bacterium | reverse complement strand
CCGGGGCCAGGTTCCACTTGGCGATCAGGGTCTTTACCCCAAAGGCGATGTTATGAGTGTAGCTGGTGGCTATAGGCACCTGGGCGCCGTTGTAGATATCAGGATCGCTGGAGCTCTCCACCATGCCAATAACTTTAAGGGGAAAGACCCCCGGCGACGTGATCTGCATGATGCCATAGCCGCAGTCGCCTGAAATGAGCGGGGCGCCACCCTCGGCCTGCCGCCAGGTGGCCTCAATCCAACCGATGGCCTTGAGCAGCGTCGGTGGCACGTAGGGTTGTTGCAGGCTGCGGGCATCGGCCGGCCCCTTCTCCAGGGCCATCGACCCGAAGTACTGGTGGCCCGGGAAGAGGCCGTTGAAGCCGGCGGCGTTGAAGACAGCGGTGATACGCCCGTTAGAAGGCTGAGACGCGCCAACGCTGGGGGGCACGGCACAGTCGGCGGCGGAAGCCGGGGGCGGTGACCAGGGGCTGCCCGGGGTTGTTGCCAGGAGAGACAGGAGGGACAGGGCGCCCGCCATCAGGACTGCAACTAAGAGTTTATTGATCATTGCCTGCCAACCAGCCAATGAAGGTTACCTCCGCCTCATCGGCCAAAGCCAGGCGCTGGCGTTGTCCATCGGCGGAGATAAGGCTCAGATGCGGCCGGTGCCGTACCGGAAATTCGGCGAATTCCTGAACAACGAGGAAGTCGCCCTGAGGCGACCACGCCAAAGGAACATCGAACCCCTGCTCCGGCCCCGGTAGCTGCTCCGCCGCTCCGTCAGAGAGGGAGAGACTGAGCACCCCGGTCCCGTTGTCGCTAGGGGCCATGCCCAGCGTGATCAGTCCTTGCCCGGCGCGCCAGACAGGGCTGAACAGCTCCCGGTCCGTAGGCAGGCCCTCAGCCTCCAGGCGAAATTGGGAGCCGTCTTCCATATCCAGCACCCATAGCTCCCATGCTCCTTCCCCCGTCTGGTTGACGAAGGTCACTCGCTCACCATCGGGGGAGAACTGCCAGTCGCGAGCAACGCCGTCCACGGTCGCTATCTTGCGGCTTAAGCCATCAGCGACGCTGATGGCCAAGATGTCAGTGCCCCCTTCCTCCACTCGAGCGACGTAGATGGAGTCGCCTGCGGGGGCGAAGGCCAGAGGGAACATTGCTGTAACGTCTTCCATGCTTAACAAGGGCGATGAGACCTTGTCTGTTAGATTGACGCTGAACAGAGTATAGCTGTTACGCTGCCGGTTAATGCTTTGAAACATAAGGACGCCGCTGTCCGGAGCCCATATCGGCGCCAGGCGAGCGTCGGCCCCTTGGGCTAAAAGCTGGGGTTCGCCACCTGCCATAGGAAGCAGCCAGACTTCAGCCTCGGCACCGGAATCTTCTTCCGGGTTAGGAATGTTGGGTGGCAACACCGTGTAGGCTACCCAGCGACCGTCTGGGGAGAGAGATGCGCTGCTGCCCCAAAATGGCGCGTGCGCAATGGTCGCCACGGCCTGAGGTTGCTGGAGTTGGGAGGCAGGCGCAAGCCAGAGCGTGTCCTCGGTCTCGCCGAACTGGCTGTACAGGAGGGCAAGCTCACCAGCGGGGGCTGACGCCGTCGGCGTGGGTCCTTCAGCGACTGGCGAGGGAGAGCTGCGGGGAGAGATCAACGCCGGCTCCGAGGAGCCGCCACCCAACCACCCTGAAGCCACCGCCAAGGCGAGGACGGCGGCCAGGATGAGCCCGGCTCCGATGAGCGTGACGGTTAATGGCCTCATATTGAGCCACCGCGAGCCAGCATCCCGAACCCAGCGGAGCGCCCTTGAACTCGTCTCAGGCTCTCCGTCGCCCCGCCATCACCGTGAGATCACAGATTGCGTTCATTGTGTTGGCCCGCATCGAAACGCATTGTCAAACCGTTTCCAGCGCGGCGTCAGGATGGGAAATCAGATCCGTGTAGCGCTGGACCACTTCCGCTGGCGGTCCGTCGGCCAGAAGGTGGCCGCCGCTCAGAAGGAGGGCTCGCTCGCAGAAGTCTTGGACAAGG
>CBDURB010000358.1:0-2017 GCA_965369585.1 uncultured bacterium | reverse complement strand
CAGCCCGACGCCAGCGGCCAACAGAACGAAGGCCACCGTCGCTGGCTCATTCGCCGAGCCCGCCGCGACCAGCGCTTGGTAAACCAGAATAGCCCCCACGGGAGCGAAAACGACGTAGAACTCGTGCAAGACGATCAGCCGTACGCGCTCTAAGGACCGCCAACCCTATCCCACCATAAACGAGAACAGCCCCGATCATGCCAATCCGTTTTTCAGCCACCGATGTGGTCTGAGCGGTCGGAGCTGGTGGATCTTCCGGGTCTGCTAAATTTGCCGGTTGGCCACCCGAACCGGCTGAGTCGGGCGGAGTCCCAGGAACGGGGCCCAACTCTGTCGCGGACGCTTCTCTCGTTTCAGGAGAGGCGTCATCGCCTGGTTGAGAAATGCCCTCAGATGATTGCTCCCCGGCACCGCCCTCACGGTCGGCGGTCATAGCTCCCCCCTTGCGCTGGTAAGGCCAGCCACAGCCAATCGCGCCGGCAACTACATGAGCAACCCTGGGGGAAGCGGCAAGGATAAGCTACGGGGCGATCAAGCGCCATAGGTCCACCGCTCACATCTCACCTCACCTTGCACATGGCCCGAGAACGGGTTGCGGCTAGTCTCGGTGGCCTCTAACATGTCGCTGCCCCCCCCGGCGGTCCGAGGGAAGAACGCCCTTGCCGCGCTGGTCCCAGTTAGGGGGTGAGTTATGAATCGTGTTTCCCCAATACGGCGGGTCACCTCCTTATCCGCCTGCCTTCTCCTGATCCCGCTCCTCGCTGGCGCTTGTACTCTCAAGCTTGTCTCGGAGTATGACGAGCAGATCGACGCTTCTGCGACGGCACTGCAAAAGGAGATGGATAGCTACCTGACCGAGCTCGCTGCGGTCGGGGCTGGATCCCCTGAGGAGACGTACGACCACAACGCCGCGTTCTATCGATCGTACGAAGTCAGCCTGAGGGCCGTCAGAATCCGGGCCGAAGCACATCAACAAAATGAGATCACCATTCAGCAGATAGACAACATGTTCAGCAGTCTGCAGGCGCTGGTTGAAATTCATGAGGACCAGGGCACAGTGAGTGACGCTTTCATAGACACTACACGAGGTCTGATGAACACGAGTTGGCAGGCGATTATCGAATGGGAGATCGCAAAGAAGAGGGGCAGTTGAGCAAGTCTCTCACCGAGCAGCAGCTAACGTCTAGGAGGGTGATCCATGGGCATCAACGTCTCGGATATTTGGAAGGCGATGATAGGCGCCGCGACCAGCTCACTTGGCGAGGATTGGAGCAAGGTGCGCGCTTACGCTGAACCTGAGCTCAAACGGCTCGCGAAGACCCTTGTGGATATCGGGAAGCAGACGGTGAGCGGGGATATCACGAAGGGGGAGGCGAAGGCCCTCCTGAAGATCCACAGAAACGCAACTCAGAACGTACTGCTCGCGGCCGAGGGCATGAGTATCCTCGCTGTGGAAAAGGCGGTGAACGCCGCTATGGCTGCCGTGAAAGCGCCGATTACGGCCGCGTTTGGGGGGATCCTTTGAATGGAGGATCGTATGGACGATGTGGTTTATCGGTCATCCAGCAGCCGGGCTCCCATCGCTCGGCTCGAGCCGCACGATCGGCGTGAGGCCACCGCCCCGGCGGTCATCGATCGCGATGTAGATCAAGCCGTCCGGCCCTTGCGTGATGGCTCGGATGCGGCCGAAGCCGAACATCAACGGAGGCCGCTCCATCCTTCCGACGTACACACCCTCACCGCTACCCACTAGAGGCAGCCGGGCGATCTGTGGATGGGCCATTCCTCCCATGAAGACGCTGTTCTTCCACTCCGGGAAGCGGTCGCCGGTATAGACCATCAACCCGGAGGGGGCGATGGAAGGAGTGAAGTGTTGGAGCGGCTGTTCCATTCCTCCGACCTCCCTGGTCGAGAAGAGGGGCGCTCCCCCATAGTTCGTGCCGTAGCCGATGACGGGCCAGCCATAGTTCCGCCCCCGCAGGATGAGGTTCAGCTCGTCTCCGCCCTGCGGCCCGTG
>CBDURB010000357.1:0-2018 GCA_965369585.1 uncultured bacterium | reverse complement strand
GGCGAAGGCGCAGCCCACCACCTTCCCCTGGTTGATCGCTTTCCGCTTGCCGGTGATGACTCCCGCCTCCACCAGTCGGGGCACCCCACCGGTGATGATCTCCGTGTGGATGCCCAGGTCATGCTTGTGCTCCAGGTAGGGCGCGACCGCCGCCGATACGGTGCCCGCCCCCATCTGGAGCGTGTCCCCGTCCCGCACCAGCTCCGACGCCACCAGCGTGCCGATCACCTCTGTCACCTCCACCTCCTCCTGCGTGCGCGGTGGGATCGGCAGCGGCGGCGGCGGTATCTTCATCTCTACCAGACGCTCTATCTCCGAGACGTGGATGAAGTTGTCGCCGCCGGTGCGAATCAGCGATTCGTCCACCTCCGCGAGCACCAGCCGGGAGTTGGCGGCGAACGTCTTGTGGAACCAGAGCGCCGCACCGAAGCTGCAGTTGCCGCGCGCGTCCGGCGGCGATACCTTGACCAGAAACACGTCGAACGGCCCTATCCCCGGCGGCAAGGTGCCCTGACGGAAGTAGCCGATCGGCATGTATCGCAGCTTGCCAGCGTCCATCCACGGGCGGTCCACCGCCGTCAGGAACGCGCTCTCGACCTGGAAGGCGCCGCCGGTCCTGGGCCCCCACGGGTACACCGAGACGGAATGGCTGACCAACACGTCCTTCAGCTCGCCGCTGCGCGTGGCCACCGCTTCGCACAGCGTGTACGGCGTCGCCTGGAACAGCCCCACCGCTATTCGGTCGCCGGACTTGACCAGCGCCGCCGCCTCTTCCGCGCTCGCTACCTTGTCTGCGTGCCGCTCGCGCCAGTCCATTGAGAACTCCTTTGCGAGGGGTTACTTGAAGGCCGAAACGCCGATCCTCGCCCGCCCTACGATGAGCTTCTGGATCTCCGTGGTCCCATCGGGGATGGTCAGGGCGCGGGCATCGCGGAAGTAGCGCTCCACGGGGAGCTCTTCCGTCAGGCCCACCGCGCCGTGAACCTCTATCGCCTTGGAGGTGACGCGGGTCGCCATCTCGGTGGCGTAGGCCTTCGCTGCGGACGCCTGCCAAGTACAGTCCTCACCCCGGTCCAGCAGGTCCAGGGACTGATAGGCGAGCAGCCGGGCCGCTTCCGTCTCGATGATCATGTCCACGATCATCTCCTGGACCATCTGAAAGCTGGCGATGGGCCGTCCGAACTGCTGCCTCTCCCGCGCGTAGCTGATCGAGGCGTCGATCGCGGCCTGGGCGATGCCGGTAGCCATGATGGCGAGCATGCTGCGGGGAACCTCAAAGGTCCAGAACTGCCGTGTAGCGGCGGGGCGGGCCGCCCCTCCGAGCCCTGTGTTGCCACGGGGGACTCGGCAGTCCTGAAAGCTCAGCTCGCCGTTGGGCCAGGCATGCAACCCCAGCAGCCGGTTGCTGCGGGTCACGTCATAAGGGGAAATCTCATTCTCGACCAGTATCCACCTGAGGCCGGCCCGCCCGGCCGCTTTATCGGTCTGGACCGCCACGAGAACGTGGTCGCATATGGGGCCGTTGGAGATCCAGGCTTTGGTCCCGTTGATGACCCAGTCGTCGCCATCCAGCGTCGCTGTGGTTTCGATGCTGGTAGAGTTGGAGCCGACGTTGGGCTCGCTGATGGCGCCGGCGCCGATCGCCTCGCCGGCGCGCACCCGCTCCGCCAGCTCTTTGCGTCGCAACTCACCCACAGCGAGGATTGCGCCGCTGCCCCCGGCCATCAGGAGCGTCCCGGCCAGGCTTGCCCAGGCCCGCGACAACTCCTCGTTAAGCACGCCGACGGTCTTGTGGTCCAGGCCGGAGCCCCCGTACTCGGCGGAAAGCCATCCGTTGTAGTATCCGAAGGGCATGAGCATCTTGATGAAGTCGATGGTCTCCTCTCTGGTGAGAGGCCCCCCGCTGTCCCGCTCCTGAGCTGCTGGCACGATCTCTCGTTCCAGAAAGACCCGGACGTTGGTCTTGAGCATCTTCTGCTGTTCCGTCAGCTGGAAGTCCATCGCTCGTCTCCTTCTCG
>CBDURB010000356.1:0-2026 GCA_965369585.1 uncultured bacterium | reverse complement strand
GGCGTCATGAGGCCAAGACCAGGGCCTTCGCGGCGCCAGAGCCCCGAGTTCTGACAGATCCCGCAAGAGGACGTGGTACTTGAGAACCTGGCCCTGCGCCATCAGCTCGCCATCCTGATGCGCTCGGCCCGGCGCCCGCGCCTTGAACCGGCGGACCGCCTGCTCTGGTGCTGGCTCTCCCGCTGCTGGTCTGGCTGGCGCTCAGCCGTTGTCGTCGTCCAGCCCGACACCATCGTGCGCTGGCATCGCATGGCTTGGCGACGCTACTGGACAAGGCGGAACCGCCGCCCTCCCGGCCGGCCGCGGATCTCGGCGGAGGTGAGAGAGCTCATCCAGAGGTTGGCCCGCGACAACCCGCGCTGGGGCGCCGTCCGCATCCAAGGCGAACTGCGGAAGCTCGGCATCGCGGTCAGCGCCAGGAGCGTGCGCCGCTATCGACGCACGGTGAAGCGGCGGCCGCCGTCGCAGTCCTGGCGGGCTTTCCTGCGCAACCACGCGCCCCAGATCTGGGCGGCTGATTTCCTCACAGTCCAGACGCTCACCTTCCATACTCTGTACGTGTTCTTCTTCGTCACGCATGAGCGGCGGTGCGTCGTCCACTTGAACGTCACCGCCCATCCCACGGCCGAGTGGGTTTGGCGTCAGCTGATCGCCGCCACGCCCTGGCGCGAGCAGCCGCGCTACCTCGTGCGCGACCACGACCGCTGCTACGGCGGGAACTTCATCGCCCGCGCTGCCAGGCTGGGGATCGAGACAATATTGACCCCGGTACAGGCGCCCAAGGCGAACGCCATCGCCGAGCGGCTGGTGGGCACGCTGCGCCGCGAATGCTTGGACCACCTGATCGTCGTCAACGAACGGCACCTGTTACGGCTGCTGCGCGAATACGTGAATCACTACAACGCGGGGCGGCCACACCGTGCGCTGCAGCTCGAGCCGCCCGCTGGAACTGTCCACCTTGCGCTCGTCTCAGGCGGCCGAGTCATCGCCCGGCCCGTGCTTGGTGGCCTGCTCTACGAATACGAAAGGGAGGCTGCGTGACCGGACGACGCCGGCGGATTAGTTTTGCACCCCCACAGCATCGGTGAGGGTGGTCCTCCCCGCGGCCGCGCGGCCATCTGGCGCGATGGCACTCTCAGCCGTTCAAGCTCCGTGTGGTCCATCCAAGAGAAGTATGAATCCGTTATCTGTGTCGCCATGGTTCCGCCGATGCTACGCGCGGGTAGCGGATCGCCGGGTGCCGTTGCAAGGGTAGTGTGCCGCTGCCACTACGCTTGATCCTCACCGTCTGGAGCCTCGTCGCTCAGGGATTTATCGATGACGTGGCGACAGTCATCGCAGGCATGCTCACCATCCTCACGGACGACAGCACCGCACCTATCGAACGAGACGGTCATCAGACCGAAGGCCAACAACAGCTCAACCGGGGGGTTGTCACGGATTGCCTCCGTCGCGGCCGTCCCCATCCTCAAGAAGTCGTGCCCGCGCAGCGGCCAAGAGTGCCGCCGGCTCGCCGGGCGACTCCTCAACGCCCGCCCTAGCGAACACGTAGGTCACCCGTGTCACGGGCCGCCCCGTGGCAGATTCTATCCCGAGCACGTATAGGCCCGCCTGCAACTCGTACTCACGCAGGCGGTCTCGAACCTTCGCCGCCGGGATATCGTCGGTCTTCCAGTCCACGATTTCGATCCCATCTGCCGTCTCGATGACGAGGTCCACGAACCCCTCAAGGATGGTGCCATCGAACTCGGCGGCGAATGGCACCTCTCGTAAGGCACGCGTTGCCGCCCGGGCGCGGCCCGCCGCCTCCGACTGAAGCGCTCGCCGCACGAGCCGGGCCACCTCCGCGGCACGACCGGGGATAGCCTCGGCTACCGCCTGGGCGCGCGAGAACGGCTCGATCACGTCCCCGTCGGCGTCGAGCGGCAGGCTCTGCAGGGCGGCGTGCACGGCCCTGCCCAGGCGGGTGCCGCCGCGCCCCCGCGACCAGGGCTCGCTCTCGTCGCTCGTGTCATCCTTCTTGAGG
>CBDURB010000355.1:0-2044 GCA_965369585.1 uncultured bacterium | reverse complement strand
CGGCCGGCCTTGGGCTGCTTCTCCCCGGTCAGCAGGTAGTGCGTCAGCTCCCAGGACTGGGCCGCCAGCATACTACCCAGCAGCGACGCCTCGACCTTCTGCCCGGCGCCTGTCCGTTCGCGGGCGAGCAGCGCCGCCAGGATGCCCAGCGCCAACGTCACCGCGCCCACGTGATCGGCGATGGCGACGCCGGTGGGCATCGGCGTGTCGTCCTCGCCGGTAGTAGTCATCAGCCCGCTCATCGCCTGCGCCAGGATATCGTTCCCCGGCTTCCGGCCGAGCGGCCCCTTCGTCCCGAAGGCGGAGGCGGCGGCGTAGATAATGCGCGGGTTAACCTGCTGGAACGCCTCGTAGCCCAGGCCCAGCTTCTCCATCACCCCCGGCCGGAAGTTGTGGGCCACCACGTCGCAGTCGCGGGCGAGTCGCAGAGCGATCTCCCGCCCCTTCTCCGACTTCAGGTCCAGGGTGAGGCTCTTCTTGCCCCTGTTGATCGCCAGGAAGTAGGCGCTGAAGCCACGCTTGCGGTCCATCCCCAGCACACGGCCGATCTCGCCCCGGCCCGGCTGCTCCACCTTGATCACCTCCGCCCCCATGTCGGCCATCAGCAGGGTGGCGTACGGCCCCTGCTGGGCGATGGTGAAGTCCAGCACCCGGATCCCCTCTAGCGGTCCGCCCATGGCATCCTCCTTGGCGTCGACTGGCGTGACCATAGGCTATTCTCGCCGGGCCAGCGGTGTCAACGAGACCCGCCGTTGACGCCCGTACGGCCACCAACCTAAGATGCGAGCGAATCCCAGCCGCGAGTACCAGGGAGCAGCCGATGAAGATCACGCAGGTCAAGGTCCGCCTGTTCGAGATGCCCATGCCGAAGACGTTCCGCCCCACCTGGCAGCCGCTGCCCACCACCTCGTCCCGCATCCACATCGTAGAGGTGCACACGGACGAGGGAATCGTCGGCGTGGGGTCCGGCGGGGTGCCGGTGCGCTGGGAGGTCGCGGGTCTATTCCTGATGGGCCAGGACCCGTTCGACCTGGAACGGCACGTCGCACAGCTCCGCTCCATGGCGTTCTTCATCGGCCGGCCCTGGCCGGTGGAGGTGGCGCTGTGGGACATCATCGGCCAGGCCACAGGCCAGCCGGTGTACCGGCTGCTCGGCGGCGGATCCGATAAGCTGAAGGCCTACGCCTCCACCGGCGAGCTTCGCGGCCTGGAAGCCAGAGTCGAGTCGGCGCAGCAGATCGTCGCGGAGGGGTTCAAGGCGTTGAAGCTCCGCTTCCACAGCGCCGACGTTCGCGAGGACATCCGCACGCTGGAGGCGGTTCGCAAAGCGGTGGGCGACGATATCGACATCATGGTGGACGGCAACTGGGGCTGGCGCATCGCGCCGGACCTTCAGCCCAATCGTTGGGACCTGAAGACGGCGATCGCCGCCGCCAAGGAGATGGAGCGCTACGGCGTCTACTGGCTGGAGGAGCCGCTGGACGCCTACGACTACGACGGCCTGGCCGAGCTGCGTTCCCACCTGACCACGCTGCGCCTGGCCGGGGCCGAGCTGAACCGCGGGCCGGAGGAGATACGCACCTACCTGGAGAAGGGCTGCCTCGACGTGTACCAGCCGGACTGCACGTTCATCGGCGGCATCTCGACCGCGCGCAAGATCGCGGCTCAGGTGGAGGCGGCGGGGAAGGTGTTCACGCCTCACACCTGGACCAACGGTATCGGCCTGGTGGCGAACATGCACGTGGCCGCCGCCTCGTCCGGCGTGCCGTACATCGAGTTCCCCTACGACCCGCCGAACTGGACGCCGGAGACGCGCGACTTCATCTTCGCGGAGCCGCTGCGCATCGACTCCGAGGGGTACGTCCACCTGCCGCAGAAGCCCGGCCTGGGGCTGGAGCTGGACGAGGAGAAGCTCAAGAAGTACGAGCAGGCGGACACAAACCGGCTGATCTAATAAGACCAGACACCGCCGACTGAAGTCGGCGGCTTGCTAGCAGAGCGGCACGCTTCAGTGTGCGGGGCGGGACGAAATGTAGCGGAGGCC
>CBDURB010000354.1:0-2045 GCA_965369585.1 uncultured bacterium | reverse complement strand
GTTAGGACTCAACACCCGCTGCCTCCCCTGAGCACCCGCCTGGCGCTCAGCCTTACCTCCAGATGCGGGTCAGATCGGAAGCTATCTGCTGAACCAGTGAGGGAAGGGCCCGCTCCAGATCGGGCGTCAGCCGTTCGCCGAAGGTGTAGGGATCGGCTACTGCTATCGCGTAGACCAAGAGCCCGTCAGGCACCTGCAGCCCCAATTGTTGGGCGAGGCGGAGGGCCTGACCGAGACCCACACCGTGGCTGGAAAGCAGAGGGATTGTCTCCAGGTCGTCGGCCTTCAGGCGGCTGACCTCCCCTGCCATCGCTATGTCGTAAGTGGAATCGATGATGACCGCCCGGTCGTAGCCGGTCAGAAGCTGGACGGTCTGGAGCCCGGATGCGGCCGCCTCTATGAGGTCGACATCCTCTCCGCCCATGCGCTCGAAGAGGCGGCGGGCAACCAGAAGGCCGACCGCGTCGTCGGAGAGGATAGGGTTGCCGAGACCCAGGATGAGGGTCCTCAAGCTAGTCCCTTCGCAGTCGCTCGGTGAGGTTCCCTTGGTGGTCGTAGATGCTCACGATGAGGGGCATCTGTCCGGGCAGCGAGTGGGTGGCGCAAGCGAAGCAGGGGTCGTAGGCGCGGAAGGCCATCTCAATGGTGTTCAACAAGCCCTCGCTGACCGCAACGCCCTTGTGGATGAGGCCCTGGGCCGCCTTCTTGACTGACATCGCGATGGCCCCGTAGTTGTGGGCGGTGCCCACGATGAGGTTAACCTTCTGAGTCAGGCCCTTCTCGTCCGCCCAGTAGTGGTGAATGAGGACGCCTCGCGGCGCTTCCACCACGCCCACGCCCTCGCCGGGAGCCTCCGTGGGGATGTTGCGGATGTCAGAGCTGGTGATGTCGGGGGCGGTGGCCAGCTCCAGCATGCGCTCGGCGGCGTAGACGAGCTCGATGAGGCGCGCCCAGTGCGTGGCCAGGGTGGCGTGCACGGGCTTGCCACCCAGGGTTTCGTACATGCGCTCGTACTCGGCCTGAGCCAGGGGAGTGGCCATGCCGTCAGCGACGTTGAGGCGGGCGAGGGGCGCCACCCGGTAGATGCCGCTGCTGGCGCCATCAACCAGACCGTGCCAGCCGATGCGCTTGAGGAAGGCGAACTTCAGATACGTCCAGGGCTCCACGTGCTCGCCGATATGCTCCAGATACTCGGAGGGGGCGAACTTGAGGAACTCGTTGCCTTCGGGATCGACGACTCGAAGGACGCCGTCGTAGAAGTTCACTCGGTTGTTCTCGTCCACCAGGCCCATGTAGTAGGTCTTGTGGGCGAAGGTATCGCTGAGGATGAGGTCCAGGTAGGCCTTGTTGGCCAGCACCACATCGTCCAGGATCTTTAGGGAGAGCTTGCCGAACTCCACCGAGGCCTTGGCGATCTCCTCGATCTTGACCCGGTCCTCCTCGGTAAGAGCCTTGCTCACCCCGCCGGGGAGGCCGCACACTGGGTGGACGTACTTGCCGCCGATCATCGCCACCACCTCGTGGCAGGCAGCCAGGGCCTTAAGCACCTCTCCGCCGATCTCCATCCCCACCTTCTGGATCACGCCTACGATGTTGCGCTCGGCGGGAGGGGCGTCCGGCCCCACTACGAAGTCGGGGCCACCGAGGGCGTAGAAATGAGTAGCGTGGTCGGCCACATAAAAGGCGCTGTAGAGGAGCTCTCGCAGCTTCCTGGCTGCCGGTGTGGGTTCGACCCCGAAGACGGCGTCGAGGGCCTTGGTGGAGGCCATGTGATGCGCCCCGGGGCAGACGCCGCAGATGCGGGGGGTGATGAGAGCCAGGTCCTCTACGGGGCGCCCCTCACAAAACTTCTCGAACCCTCTTAGCTCCGGCACCTGGAAGTAGGCGTTGGCCACCTCGCCATCGTCGTCCAGAAAGATCTCGATGCGCCCGTGCCCTTCCAGACGGGTGATCGGGTCGATGGTTATCCGCCGCGCCTCACTCTGAGCCATGGTTGCCTCTCTAGGAAGCCGGCACCAGTCGCTCCCTCTCCGGCGTCGGCGGTT
>CBDURB010000353.1:0-2056 GCA_965369585.1 uncultured bacterium | reverse complement strand
TGCGGGCTGGCCGCCTGCGGAGCGGCTTCAGCCCTACTCTGGAGGCAGACCTAAAGGTCTGCAGCTACGAGGCCCTTCCCCACCCCACCTTGGGAAGCGGAATTCTAGTGGGTGATGTGGCGGGGTCGCGGGGGCGGGACACGCGGGCGACCTGAAGGTCGCCCCTACACGCTGAGATGTCCGAAGGTCCGAGGGAGAGGGCCGCATCCCCGAATGGGGAGCAGCTTTTCTGTTTGGCGGCCTAGTGCGTGAGGTGGCGGGGTCGCGGGGGCGGGACACGCGGCCGCGGCTCCAGGGGCCGGGGCACCGGCAGGTGGCGAGGGAGCTGCTCCTCTCGTTCGTCGGACCGGGTCAGGTACATGTAGAGCCCGGAGGCGCCGCCGATGAGGAGCACCTGAAGCAGGGTGAAGGCGCCGATGAGGAGCGTTATATCGAACCAGAATGGCTCGGGGAACATCTGGATGAGGTGGTCGGTGGCGGGGTTCAGGAGCCAGAGGTCGTTAGTAAAGGCGAGGAAATGGAACTGGCGCCAGGCCTGTTCGAAGCCGAGGGCGGCGAGGCCGCCGGTGGCGGCGACCAGGGCGATCATGAGTGATGAGCCGTAGAGAAGCGCCTTGGCCAGCACTCGTAAGCTGGCGGTGACGATGAGCACCACCGCCAGGGTAAGCGTCAGCGCCAGAGCCAGCGCCTGGACGGTGAACAGCCCCCGGAACAGGTCGCGCACGTCGGCCAGGTGGGCGGTCTCGCGGGCGTTAAACAGCGTGCCCTCTTCGCCATTGGTGTTGGTGACGACGATATGGAGGGGCCCTGGGTCGGCGGCCGTAAAGTAGGACAGTAGCTCACGGTTGGCGCGGAGAAGCTCGCTCTCCGGGATGCGCGAGACAGCGGCTGCGTTATACTCGCGGACGGAGTAATCGTAGACGCGTACCTCAGAGGCGGCGAAACGGATGTTGGTCGTCACGAGGGCGACCGGCAGCGCCAGCACGAGTAGCGCGAAGACTATAGAGCGAAAGAGACCCAGCGCGGCTTCCCTTCCTACTGTCCTCTGACCGAGTTGCTGATTTAATCGTGATACGGTACGTTCGGTTTGTCAACGCTTTCGGCGACGGGTTATGATGCTTTGGCGAGAATTTTCGAAAGGGCGTTCCAAATGAGGCCGACGAAGAGAGAGATGCGTACGTTCAACGGGCTGCGAAAGGTCGTGGCCACTCTTCGCGGGCCGGAGGGCTGCCCCTGGGACCGCGTCCAGACCCATCAGTCGCTGCGGCCGTTTCTGCTGGAGGAGGCGAGCGAGGCGCTGGAGGCGCTGGACGAGGGCGACCCGGCGCATCTGTGCGAGGAGCTGGGCGACCTGCTGCTTGAGGTGTTGCTGCACGTGCAGATCGCGGAGGAGGCGGGCGAATTTGGGCTGGAGGACGTGGTCTACGGCGTGAACGACAAGCTGGTGCGCCGGCACCCTCACGTGTTCGCGGACGCCAAGGCGGAGACGCCGGAGGCGGTGGTGGAGCAGTGGGAGGAGCTGAAGGGTAAGGAGCGGCACGGACAGTCAGCGCTGACGGGGATACCCGGAACGCTACCTTCGCTAGCTTACGCCCAGGCGATGCAGAGACGCGCTCACCGCGCCGGTTTCGCCTGGGAGAGGGTCGAACAGGCGTGGGAGGCGCTGGAGGAGGAGCTGGGCGAGCTAAGGGAGGCCGACACGCCCGAACATCGCCGTGAGGAGGTCGGAGACGCGCTGTTCGCGCTGGCCGGGCTGGCAGGCTGGCTGGAGGTGGACGCCGAGGGGGCGCTGCGCTCCACCTGTCGCGGATTCCGGACGCTGTTTCAACGACTGGAGGCTACGGTCAAGGAGGAGGGGCGCGAGCTGCGAGAGATGCCGACCGAGGAGAAACTGGCGCTGTGGCAAGCGGTGAAGGAGAAGCCCGACCACGAATGAGGGCTTGCGGCTGAGGTTTGTCGCGTTTGGAGAGCCGTGTTAGTCTGAGAATATCTACCGCATTAGGAAGGAGCCAACGTTGACTCAGCAGAAGGAGAGCGTAGTTACGCCGGAGCGGTT
>CBDURB010000352.1:0-2059 GCA_965369585.1 uncultured bacterium | reverse complement strand
AAGTCCATGATCACCTTCTCCACCGCCCCGCGATCCGGCAGCGAGCCCAGCATCCCGTACATCGCCGCCCTGCCGCCGGGCGTCGGCCCATCTGTGGCCACGCTGCGGGTCGCCCACTCCAGATCGGCGAGGAACGTCCCCGCGATCTTCTCGTGGGCGGGCGTCACCACCAGGTGCAGTTTCGGCGGCATCTGCTGGCGGTCCAACTGCCAGCCCCGAGTGTCCATCGCATCGGCCACAGCATAGATGTCGACGGCGTCGGCGGTGAAGGAGAAGATGCTGGCGTCGGGCTCGCCGATCACGTGCAGGCCGTCGATGGCGTTGATGCCGTCTATCAGCTTCCGGGCGGTATCCATCACCGTCCGCGCCAGCCGCAGGTAGCCGTCTTCGCCCAGGTAGTTCAGAACGGCCCAGGCGGCGGCGATCGCCCCTCCCGGCCGGCTCCCGGCCATAGTCGGCGAGCCGTAGAGGCCGCCCGGCCAGTCAGCATAAGTGAAGAACTGGTACCGCCTGATCTCCTTGCTCCGGTACACGACGGTCGATGAGCCCCTGGCGGCATAGCCGTACTTGTGCAGGTCCGCGGAGATGGACGTGACTCCCGGGACGCTGAAGTCCCAGGCCGGCAGCTTGTAGCCGAGGCGGGGCAGGAAGGGAAGGATGAAGCCGCCCACGCAAGCGTCAACGTGGCAGCCGATGCCCCTCTCCTGAGCGAGGGCCGCCAGCTCGGGGATCGGGTCGATGGTTCCGTAGGGGTAGCACAGCGCCGAGCCGACGATAAGCACCGTGTTATCGGTAATCGCGGCCTTCGCGGCCTCCACGTCGGCGCGGAAGTCATCGCGCACGGGGATGTGCACCGGCTTCACGCCGAAGTAATGAGCCCCCTTCTCGAAGGCAGGGTGCGCGGTGACCGGAAGCACCATCTCCGGCTCCGTCAGGCCGGGCCGCTGGTCGCGGGCCATGTCCCTGGCCGTCTTGATCGCCATCAGGATGCTCTCCGTGCCGCCCGACGTCATGTTGCCGGCCGCCTCGCTGCTGCCCAGCAGCTCGGCCGTCATGGCGATCACCTCGGACTCGAACTTCCTGAGGCTCTTGAAGGCCGCAACGCTGAGGCCGTTTGTGTAAAGGAACGTAGTGTAGGCCTCTTTCAACACCTCGGCGACGTCGTCGCCCGCGAAGTACACCAGGCTCCAGATCTTGCCGCTGTGCCAGTCTGCGTCATCCCCTTGCTGCGCGCGCATCCCGGCCAGCAGCTCATCATGCGGTTTCCCGGTCGTCGGTAGCTTCATGTCGGGCTCCTCCTGGTGGGGCGAGGCCGGCGGGCCGGGCGAGGTCTGCGCCGGCGTCCGCCGCTGATGCGCCGACATCGTATCACCGAGACCCAGGGCGCGCCATCGTCGCCCGTCCTTGCCGCCCTTGCGCATCGTGCACTAGACTGGATTCGGAATGAAGGCAAAGGTACGCTTCTTCGCCCGCCTGGCCGAGCTGGCGGGCACGCGGGAGACGGAAGTGGAGCTGGGCGAGGGGCTTAGCGTAGCCGAGGCGTTTCGGGCGCTCTGCCAACGCTTCCCGGAGCTGGCCGACCACGCCGACAGCCTGATGTACGCCGTGAACGCCGAATACGTCACGGCTGACCACCCCCTGCGCGCCGGCGACGAGCTGGCGCTGATACCGCCCGTTAGCGGCGGCGCTCCTGAGCCTGCCGAAGGGCTGTTTGAGGTCACCGCGGAGCCGCTGGACCCGCAACGGCTGACCAACGCCGTCCGCAAAGACGAGAGCGGCGCCGTGGCGCTGTTCCTGGGCGTCGTGCGCGATAACAGCAGAGGGCGCCGGGTGCTGTACCTGGAGTACGACGCCTATCCGGAGATGGCCACGCGGGTGATGCGCCGGATCGCGGAGGAGGCGCTGGAGCGCTGGCCCCTTACCGACGTGGCGATGCAGCACCGCACCGGACGCCTGGAGATCGGGGAGACATCCCTGCTCATCGCCGTCTCCTCGCCCCACCGCAAGGAGGCGTTCGAGGCCTGCCACCACCTCGTCGACCGGTTCAAGGAGACCGTCC
>CBDURB010000351.1:0-2060 GCA_965369585.1 uncultured bacterium | reverse complement strand
GGGCTTGGCGGCTGGAGAGAGCACCAAGATCGCTGGCCAGCGCTATCGCGGCGATGGCCATGGCGATGACGATAATCGCGATAATCGCGATTGGGAGCGTACGCTCTTGTGTATTCACGTTTTTCCCCCCTCGGGCTCGAACTTTGGCCGGCTAGCCGGCCAATGGGCGTGGTTCGTCGCTGTGATCCACAGCTAGTCATGTATTATTACATAACTTTAGCGGAACGTCTACAGGCTGCATTTGGATAAGTAACGGTTAAGACCGATTGCAGTGCTAACATACGAACGGCGTTGAGCGAAGTAGGAGCGAGGAATATTGATCCAGGTGCGGCGTCGAGATGAGATATACCACAAGGAGGGCGGCTGGTTCTCCGCCAACTGGCACTTCTCTTTCGACGAGTACTACGACCCGCAGAACATGGGGTTCGGCACCCTGCGCGTGTTCAACGACGATACGCTTCGCCCGGGCGTCGCCTGGCCCATGCACCCGCACCGCGATATCGAAGGCATAACGTATGTGGTGGAGGGGACGTTCGAGCACAGCGACAGCAAGGGTAACGGCGGTGTGCTAGCGGCGGGCTCCGTGCAGCGGGCGACGCTGGGCTCAGGGATGATGCATTCGGAGATGAACCACTCCAAGACGGAGCCAATGCGGTTCATCCAGATGTGGATCATGCCCAGGGAGCGGGGGCTGCCGCCATCGGTGGAGCAGAAGTCGTTCACACTGGAGGACCGCACCAACGTTTTGCTGCCAGCCGTCTCACCGGATGGCGCCGACGGGGTTGGGGTGAGCGTACACCAGGACGCCTGGATATACCTGTCGCGACTGGAAGAGGGAAAGTCGGTGGAGCATGAGTTCGCGCCCGGCTTCGGGGCCTACCTCTTCCTGATCGAAGGCGAGGTGAGCCTGAACGGTGAGCGCTTGACCAGCGGGGACGCCGCCCTGATCGGGGACGAAAAGCGACTGGCGATAGAGGCTCTTCAGCCGTCGGAGCTGATCATGGTCGAGGTGCGGGCCTAGAGCTTTTGATCTACGCGGATGGAGCGCGGGCTCCAGGCTGATCTCTTGGGCGAGGGCGTCGGCGGCTAGCGTTCTCCGGCGAGACACTTGACTATAACGCGCCGTGGCCTCAACATAGCCTACGATTGTTTCGATGGGGGTGCTTCCCGTTGTCATTGCGCGCGCCGGTTTCACGCGTCGTCGGTTGCCGAGGAATTGCCGAAGAGGGTTGGAAGTGGGCTGAGGCCGTCCGGCCTGCCAGAGGGCCTCGCTTTTCGCCCCGGTGGCCGGTGTACGCCCTGGTTTCCGTGTTGCTTCTGGTGGGTCTGACTAGCTTCTCCTTAGCGTTCAGCTGGGGCGGAGGCGGACCGTTCACCGAAGCGCCACCGCAGCCGGCGCGATTAGGCTCCAGCCCGGCCCCGCACTACACCCTGGCCCAATGGGCCGATACGCTCGCCCGCTGGCGGTTCGGCAACCTGAACCCGCAGAACTCCGCCTATCAAGAGGGCGAAGGCGTGCCTTTCATGCTCCGTATCGAGAATGCCGTGCCTGGGACGACCTACACCTTCGGCATCCGCTACGATTGCGTCCACCGAAGCGCCAACGGGTACGATTTCCTGAGCAACTACGACCGCGACCGCGGCGTCACGCCGGCCCTTCACGAGGCCGGCCCCGGCACCTCAGTCCCGGATGCGACCCTGGTTGTGCCGGACGATCCCAGCATTGTCTTCGACGACGGTGAGGCCGACCGCAGGTTTAAGCTCTGGGGAGGCTCTTTTGCGAACGCGGCCGGGCCTTCACCCGATGGCCTCTGCCTCCCGGAGCGAGGCCAGAAAGCCGAGAAGGAGTACACCGTCGCCCTCACCGCCCTGACAGAGACTGTTTACCTTCTTTGGAGCGGTCATCTGGCATCCGGCCTCGACTGGGGGGAAGGGAAGGGAGCGGGCTCGATCAACGGCGCGCCGTACCACATGAAGCTGGACGTGCCGGGCAAAGGGGTCGGGGAGCGCGACCGCAGCATCCAGATCCGGGTGATCCTTCCGCCGACGGCGACGCCAAC
>CBDURB010000350.1:0-2067 GCA_965369585.1 uncultured bacterium | reverse complement strand
GTCACACCGACACCACCACCGACACCGGCGCCCGCCGCCGAGCCTGAGCCGGCGCCGCCGGCCCTCTCTAGCGCTTATATCTGGCCGTTCCAGGGCCCGATTACCAGCTACTACGGGGAGCCGCGCGGCGAAGGTGTCTACCACCAGGGGATAGACATCGAAGGCCTTGGGCAGGAGGGCGCGCCGGTGGTAGCAGCAGCAGCCGGCCAGGTGATCCTCGCCGATGTTCACCCGGGCTACGGAAACTACGTCATCTTACGCCACGCGGACGGCTCGGAGACGCTGTACGCACACCTTTCGGAGATCTACGTGGGATACGGCCAGTTCGTGGAGCAGGGCGAGACGATCGGCGGCATCGGCCACACCGGCTACGTGATCGGCATCGACGGCAACCACTTGCACTTCGAGCTGCGGATCGACGGCATCCCCGTGGACCCGCTGCCTTACCTCCCCTGACGACGAGGGCGTAAGAGCTTACTCGAAGATCGTCTGCTCCCAGATCGATGATAGCTGGGAAGCCCGCCCGGGCGCCGTGGCCAGCGCTCACCTCCGCAGAAGCGTGTACGCGGTGGCGGCCGCTAGACTGGCCCGCCGATCCAGCGGAAGTAGGGATCTAGGTCAGGCAGGAAACCGCCGGCCCGGAACAGGAAAACAAGGCCCACGGCCAGGCTGAAGACGGCCGCCAGGAGCCCCGCAAGCACGTATATCCACTGGCGCCGACGAGACGACACGAACCCCGCCGCCGTGGCGATGGTCACGAAGGAGTTGGAGATGAACAAGCCCGCCACGAACATCATCAGGACGGCGATGCCCATGACCTTCGTACCCGCGCCCACAGCCGTGGCGATCACCAGCACCTGAGTGCCGGTTTCGGCGCCGATGCCGTGGATTAACCCCACACTGTAAGCCGTCCGGACGCCGTACTGGTCCGCGCCGTGGGCATCATGCTCGTGTGGGTGCGCACCGCTTATACGGGCGCGGAGCCAGTTGAAGCCGTTGCGTACGCCGGCGAAGATGAGCATCCAGCGGCTGCGAATGCGAAACTCGCCGCCGCCGCGGAAGTATCGATAGAGCGAGTAGAAGAGGTAGGAGGCCAGAAAGAGCAGCGTGATGCCCACCACCCGCTCCATGATCGGGTCGATCCAGTCCGGTAGGAACCCCGAGGCGAGGATGGCCAGCAGGCCAAGGATGGTGACTACGGTGCCGTGTCCCAGCGCGTACATCGTTCCCAGGAAGATGGCGCGCCTTTGCTCCGATAGAAACGTCGGCAGAACCCCTGCCTGCACACTGCCACCGGCGACAGGCGGCAGCCTCCCACTATCGGCCAGCGAATGATGGCTCTCATCGGTCAGCATCACACCCGGCTCGCCGGTGAGCCAGCGCTCCTCTGAGTCCTGGGCCGCCGCGGTGGTGCTCGTGATGTCCGTGATAGCGGCGATATGATCCCAGTCGATGCCGTGGCGTATGCCGAGGGCCAGGGCGGCGGCCAGCATACCGATCGTCCCGCCGACGCCCAGCGTGAGCATGACGGGGCTCAGCGGTATGGTCACGTCCAAGATACTCATCTCTTTATCGGTTGCTCCCCTCGGTCGGCCAGGGAACCGGCCGCTAGGCTAACGCTCCTTGTCGGCACACCCTTTGCAAACACCGAAGATAGCGAAATGGTCAAGATCGGCCTGAAAGCGATGGTCCTCCAGCAGGGTGGAGGCGAGTCCATCCAGATAGCTGTTGTCCAGCGATGTCACCTCGCCGCAGGAACGGCATATCAGGTGGTGGTGGCGTTCCTTGCCGGTCCACTCGAACTGGTTATCGTCCGAGCCCATGTTAGTCTCATTAACCAGCTTCAGCACCCTTGCGGACGCCAGGGTGCGGTAGACCGTAGAGGCATCGACGTAGGGGTAGGAGTGGCGCACCTCCTCAAGTATCTGCGAGGCCGTCAGGTGGCCGCCGGCGTGACGCACGCTGGAGAGGATGAGCATCCGCTGCGGGGTCACCTTCTGACCCGCGTCCTTGAGGGCAGTGGCTGTTTCGGTCTCACAACTCATGGGCTCACCTCACGCTAAGATC
>CBDURB010000349.1:0-2068 GCA_965369585.1 uncultured bacterium | reverse complement strand
CTTTCGGTGCCGCGGCTGACTCCTCGGCCAGCAGCTCGTGCTCGGGGTACTCCTTTCGGAGAATCGCCAGCACCGACCGCTCCGCCGCCAGATCGGTCTCGGTCAGGAAGTTACCCCGGCCCTTGACCTGCACGTCCTGACGCCGTCCGAAAGCGTCCATGGCGATCCGGCCGGCCTCCTGAGCGCAGGCCCTGGCGACCGCCGCCGCCGTTTCGCCGCTGGTCGATACGGGGAGTTCCGGCATACGCTGGCGAAGCCCTACATCCGGTCCGGCGCGCTCACGCCGATGAGCCCAAGCGCCCGCGCCAGCACCAGCTTCGCCGCCGCCACCAGCTTCAGTCGCGCCTTGGAGAGCGCCTCATCATCGGACACCACGCGGCACTTTTCGTAGAAGTCATGAAACGCCGTCGCCAGGTCCATCGCGTAGTACGGGAGCTGGTGCGGCTCCAGGCTGAGGGCAACACCCTCCACCAGCTCCGGCAGCTGGAGCATCTTGCGCACCAACGCCAGCTCCGACTCGTGGGTCAGCAACGAGACGTCGCCGTCGTCGAACGACGAGATCCGCTCCTTCGCGTGCAATAGAATACCGGCGATGCGCGCGTGGGCGTACTGCACGTAGTAGACGGGGTTCTCGGCGCTCTGCCGCTTCGCCAGCTCGAGATCGAAGTCCATGTGCGAATCGGCCGCCCTCGACACGAAGAAGAAGCGCACCGCGTCCGCCCCCACCTCCTCCACCACCTCCCGCAGCGTGACGATCTCGCCCGCCCTCTTGGACAGGCGCACCACCTCCGTGCCCCGCTTCAGGGTGACGAGCTGGTAGACGATGATCGTCAGCCGCTCAGGTTCCACCCCCAGCGCGGCCACCGCCGCCTTCATCCGCGGCACGTGCCCCTGGTGATCGGCGCCCCAGACGTTGATGACGCGCTGGAAACCGCGCACCAGGAACTTATCGTAGTGATAGGCGACGTCCGACGCGAAGTAGGTGGGCGCGCCCGTCGACCGCACCAGCACGTTGTCCTTCTCGTCCCCCAGCTCCGAGGCGGAGAGCCACACGGCGCCCTCGCGTTCCGTCACGAAGCCGCCCTCCCGCAGGTGCGCCATCGCCTTCTCGTACGTGCCTCCCGCGCCCTGCCTGCCGGCAGGCAGGTACAGCGACCGCTCGGAGAACCAGTGGTCGTAGTGGACGCCCACCATCGTCAGGTCGTCCTTGATAACGTCCATCATCCGCGCCACGCCCAGTTCGTGCAGCTCCGGCGGGTGCGGCTCCCCCGGCGGCGCCAGCAGGGAGTCGCCTTTCTCCTCCTTCAGCCTCTCCGCCAGGCGGATCATATACTCGCCTGGGTAACCGCCCGCCGGTATCTCCACCTCGCGTCCGAACAACTGCTGATAGCGAGCGTACAGGGTGCCGGCGAACGTCTCCGTCTGCGTGCCGGCGTCGTTCACCAGGTACTCGCGCTGTACCTGGTAGCCCGCGGCGGCGAGAACGTTGGCCAGCGTGTCCCCCAACGCCAGGCCGCGACCGTTGCCCACGTGGATCGGCCCCACCGGGTTCGCCGATACGTACTCCACCTGAAGTGACTCCCCCTTACCCAGGGGAACGTCCCCGAAGCGCTCGCCCGCCTGGAGGACGGCGTCCACCTGAGCCGCCAGCCAGGACGGCGCCAGGCGGAAGTTTACGAACCCCGGCGGCGCCACGTCCACCGACGCTACAGCCTCCTCCACCTCCGTGTGTTTGGCGATGATCCCCGCTATCTCCAGAGGGCTCATCCGCGCCGAGCGGGCCAGCCGCAACGCCAAGCTGGAGGCGTAATCGCCGTGCTCCGGTCTTTGCGGACGCTCCAGCGGCACGTCCGGCACTGCGACGGCCGGCAGGTCACCGGCGTCCTCCGCCCGGCGGACCGCCTCCGATATCAGCCGTTCCAACTCTTGCTTGATCATCGGTCTCCTGAAAGCATCATACCGCCCCGAAATGGGGCGGCATTCGCAACCCCGATTGTACCAGCCTCAAGACGACGGCGCTAGGACACCTCCGCCGTGATGCGACCCCACAGCTCCTCCATTCGCGCCG
>CBDURB010000348.1:0-2077 GCA_965369585.1 uncultured bacterium | reverse complement strand
GGCCGGTCTACTGCAGCGACTGCTTCTCCAAGCATAAGCCGAGCCGCTAGGGCTGATAGCGCACCCTCACACCGTGTTGCTGACATTTCAGAAGGGAGGCTTCCATGCTGACCGTGACTGATAAGGCTGCTCAGTTCGTCCGTGAGACCCTAAAGAAAGAGAGCGCCCCAGGGACGTTCCGAATCGTTGGGACCGAGGAGGGCTTCCGGTTCACTCTCGACGAGGCCAAAGAAGGCGACCATATCTTCGAGCACGAGGGTGAGAACTACCTACTGCTGGACACTGAGGTGGGCGAGGCCCTCTCCAGCGCCACCCTGGACGTCCAGGAGTCCCCCGACGGTACGCGACTCATCCTATCGCAGGGTGACACTTCCTAGCTCAAGCCGGTACTCCCCGCTACCAGGGCCTGCCGGGCCGCTTCGTCTGATAGGATTTCGCGAAGGAGGCGGCGACGGAATGCCAACCAGGTCAGAGCCAGAGGCTGGTCGCCGTAGACGAAGCCGTTGCACCCACCATTGGGTCATAGAAATGGCTAGTGGAGCGACGAGCAAAGGCCGGTGTAAGCTTTGTGGTTCGGTGAGAACGTTTAGGAACGTGCAGGAACCGCGTAAGAGCCCCTACCAAAGCTCGAAGAGTAATTGACTGGCATCACCCAGACCGTCACCGTCCCGCCGGATCGGTTCGTCCAGATCACCATCGAGTACGATAGCGGCATCCTCTAGGGCGCTAGCCGCCCTCCGCTGCCTTCGTAGCCTTAATCGAGAACAGCAACGGGACGCAGCCGTCGTGCTTGGTGAGGCGCACTGTCTTGTCCGCCACCATCTCAGTGAAGGGCATCACCTGATAGGTACTGAACGGGAACTCATGCAGGAACTCTATTCGTAGGCCGGCCTCGATCAGCGCGCTGACGGCCTCGCCCAGAGTGTGTGGCCACCCGTAGGTGACCCGATGCTTTATGTTAGCCCCGCGGTCTGCGTACGTCCCATCTTCGTCGAACCGCAGCGGCTCCTCGGACGGGAAGTACGGATAGCGTACGTGTAGATCGGTGACCTCAGGGGTGTCATCGAACACCTCCGAGAACGGGTGAAACTCCACCATGTAGAACGTCCCGCCGGTTCTGACGAAACGCGCCGCAACCTCCGCCCAGCGCCTCAGGTCAGGCAGCCAGTACAGCACCCCGTACGAGGTAAACACGATATCGAACTGCTCGCTCAGCTTCTCCGGAAGCTCGTAAATATCCGATACGATGAACCGTGCGTCCACTCCGGTCTCCGACGCCAGCGCCCGGGCCGTCTCAACCGCCTGCCTGGAGAAGTCCACGCCCGTTACGATCGCGCCCTCTCGGGCCCACGAAAGCGTGTCCAGCCCGAAGTGGCACTGCAGATGAAGGAGAGTCTTGCCTCGCACATCGCCAACCTCATCCAGTTCCACCGGCTTTAGCTTCGACTGTCCTGCTTTGAAGCTTTCTACATCGTAGAAGTCGGAGCCCAGGTGGACAGGCACAACCTCGTCCCAGTGACGCCGGTTCGCCTCTGCGTATTCGTCCATGCTGGGTCCTACCCTCTCTCCGCCCGTCCGGCCCTCCCGCTGAACTCGATCAGCTTGCGGGGCCGCAGCCTGATCGTCACGGAGTCCTCACCCTGCACCAGCGCGATGTAGGCGCGGCCCATCTCCTCGCCCAGGTAGCGCACCGCCATCTTCAGGCGATCGTCGTCCGCCAGACGGGGCCCGATCTCCACCCTGCCCTGCGCCATCACCGCGTAGTACGGAACGGTTCGGTCATCCACGACGAGGGTCACCTCCGGGTGCGCCTCCACGTTCCGGTGCTTCTGAGAGCCGCGGCCGGTGCTCATGATGAACACACCGTCCTCGTACAGGTACCAGATCGGCGCCGCATGGGCCCGCTCCCCCCCGCCGACGGTCGCCAGCACCGCTACGTTCGCCTCTTTCAGAAACTCCTCGCGCTCCTGCTCGCTCATGGGTTATCTAACCTCCCGTTAGCTTGCGCTCCGCCTCGCTCATAGAGTCCGCCGCCTCTTGGTCTCCCCAGCCTTCCGCGCGGCATCGGCTACCAAGG
>CBDURB010000347.1:0-2086 GCA_965369585.1 uncultured bacterium | reverse complement strand
GCCCTCTGGATGGCGACGGCGCACTCCAGGGCGTGGGAGGCCGAGGCCAAGGAGGCCATGATGCCGTCGCCGGTGTGCTTAATCTCGGTGCCATCGTGGGCCTTGAGGGCCTCGCGGACGATGCGGTTGTGCGCCCGCAGCACCTCCTGCGCACCGGCGTCGCCGAGGCGCTGGGTAAGGCTGGTGGAGCCCTCCATGTCCGTGAACAGGATGGTGACGAGGCCGGAGGGGGCCGCCGCCTTCGGCGGCTTCCGCTTGGCGGGCTTTCTGGGCGCGAGAAACTCGTTGATGGCCTCAAGCAAGGGAGCGGGGTTCCGCAGATCCCAGTGTGCCTCCCAGTCCAGTGTCACCAGGCGGGCGTTCGGCATCAGAGAGGCCAAGCGGCTACCCTGCTCAAAGGGGACGATCTGATCCCGACTGGCGTGAAGAACCAAGGTGGGCGTCTTGATCTGTGGCAGGAGGCTCGCCAGGTCCTCAACGACCGTCGCTTCCAGTTGAGCGGCAGCGGAGTCTGCGGAACACGATTCCCGGAGGGCCGCAGTGAAGCGCTGAACACCTTCTGCGTCTGCCTCAGGCATGTTCATAGCGGGCCACATCTTGGCGGCCATATCCCAGCCGCCGCGAATGAGACCCAGCAGCCCCTCTATGGCTTCTTGCCCAATCAGGTCTTGGCCACGCACGTAGCAACCGACGAGAATAAGGTGAGAGACTTTCTCGGGGTGGCGGTGGGCGTATTCTATGGCGACAGGGCCCGCCATGTCCCAGGCATACAGGGCCACGCGCCGCAGCTTCAGGTGGTCGATGACGGCCTCCATGTCCTTGACGAGGGCTTCCCGGTGGAAGTCAGGCACGTCCCGGTCGGACATGCCCGTGCCCCGGCGGTCGTAAAGGATGAGGCGTCGCTTGTCAGCCATCTCCTGATAGAAGGAAGCTAGCCTGGGTTCATGAGGCATGTACTTGAACTGGCTGAAAAAGTTGGGCACACTCACCAGCGGCGGCGTCCCCTTGCCCATCGTCGCGTAGGCGATGCGCACGCCGTCGGAGGTGGTACAGAAGCGGATCTCTTGCTCCATGGTGCGGCAATCATAGCGCCGCCGGGGGAATCCGTCAAAGCGAAAGAGCCCCTACTCTGCCTCATACCGCGGCGGCGCGGTCACGCCCCACTGGCGCCAGTCGTAGATGCGAAGGGCCAGGGTGAAGCGGGGCTCCCAACCTATCGGTTTGTACGCTGGGAACTTCTCCCGGATCATCTCCCAGGCGCGGTCCTGCTCCTCGCCCGTCGCCTCCTCCATCGTGCAGCGGAGGAGCACGCCCTTCAAGCGGCTCCAGTCGTCGTTGTACTCGTCGATGAGGACGGCGACGCGGGGGTTGGCTCGAAGAGCCTCGGCGGTGGTGTAGCGGCTGCCGATGTCCACGTACACGGTGGACTCGCCGTCGAAGGTGGGGCAGACGGGGATGACGTGGGGCTCTCCGCCTGGTCGCACGCTGGCGATGCGGCAGACACGGGCGGCGGCGACGAACTCCCTGACGGCTTCCGGCAACGGCTCCATTACGATAGTGCCTCCTTGATTGCTTCTCGCAGGGTGGCGGCGGGGAGCAGCTCCAGCTTCGTCTTAGGCCGCGAGCTACGCCCGGCTGGGCCGGCCAGTGCCACCTGCGGCAGCAGGCAGCGCCGGAAGCCCAGCCGCTCCGCCTCCAGCAGCCGGCGCTCCAGCTGCGCCAGCGAGCGCAGCTCGCCGGAGAGACCCACCTCGCCCAGAGCCACCATGTCCGCAGGCACGGCCTTATCGCGATGACTGGAGACGATCGCCAGCGCCAGACCCAGATCGGTTGCCGGTTCGTGCACACGCAGACCGCCCACCACAGAGGCGATGACGTCCTGCCCGGCGAGGGAGAGACCCACACGCCGGGTGAGAACGGCGGTGATCAGGAGCAACCGGTTGAAGTCCAGGCCGTTGACGGTGCGCCGCGGCGTTGGCATGGCGGTGGGGCTGGTCAGCGCTTGCACCTCCACAAGCAGCGGCCGGCTCCCCTCCAAAGTCGGCACGATCACTGAGCCCACGGCGCCGCTGGCACGCTCCGCGAT
>CBDURB010000346.1:0-2096 GCA_965369585.1 uncultured bacterium | reverse complement strand
ACCGCCCCTTGTACTCCGGCTTCCGCTTCTGCGCGAACGCCGTCGGCCCCTCGCGGGCGTCCTCGCTGCGCATGACCGGGCCCGCCATCTGTCCCTCCAGCTTCATCCCCTCCGCCATCTTCATGTCACGCCCCTGAAGCGCCGCCTGCTTGATGGCGCGCACGGCCAGCGGTCCGTTCTCCAGTATCTTGCCCGCCACCTCCTCCGCCGTCGCCATGAGTTGATCCGCGGGGACGACGCGGGACACCAGACCCGCGCGGAGCGCCCAGGCTGAGTCGAAGCGCTCGCCCGTGAGAAGCAGCTCCATCGCGTACGCCAGCGGGATAGCGCGTGGAAGACGCTGCGTGCCCGTCGCCGCCGGAATGATCGCCCGCTTCGGCTCCGGCAGCCCGAACGATGCGTGCTCCGCCGCGATGCGGATGTCGCAGGAGAGCGCCAGCTCCAGCCCCCCCGCCAGGCAGTAGCCGTTGATAGCGGCGATCATCGGCTTCCAGCACTCGAAGCCGCGGGTGATCCCCCCGAACGGCACATCGAACCGCATCCCCTGGCCGCCGGCGAACGCCTTCGCCATCGCCACCAGGTCAGCCCCGGCGGAGAACGCCACCTCGCCGGCGCCGGTCAGCAGCGCCACCCACAGCTCGTCGTCCTCCTTGAAGTCGGTGAAGGCGTCGTACAGCTCCTGCGAGGTCGCCGGGTCTATAGCGTTGCGGCGCTCCTCTCGGTTAAGCGTGATGTAGGCCAGGCGGCCCTTCTTCTCGTAAATAATGTTCTTGAAATCGGACACGGTCTCCTCCTTCGGCGGGCAGGCTCCAGACTAAAGGTCAAATGTAGGCAGGGGTAGTATAGCCATTCGGGCGGCGGCGGGCCATATAGAGCGGCGAATGCGGCCTGAAGGTTAACATCTGGTGAACGACCGTAATAGAGGCGCTATCTGACTTGTTCTGTTATGTAGGGGAGATGTGATTTCTCTTAGTTCACCGGTTGCGGGGCTGGTGAAGTGTCCGCAAGGACTCGGGGTGCGTACACATCTCCCCTGTTTCTTTTCCATCTCGGCGGCCTTCGGGTCGCCATGGCGTCTGGAGGCTAGAGGCTGCCTGCCGTCGGCCGCGTAACCGCGTCCTTACCGCCAGTGACGGACCAAGGTAAGGTATTTCCCCACGGGAAGTAGGGTATTGCCTGATTGACACACTATGGTGACAGTCGTAGCTTGAGGCCGCGTAAACGCCTCACGTTATGTCTTGAGCCGCTGGCCGAGCTAAGGTGGCGGAGGCCGCAAATGCTCGGATTCGGAGGTGGTCGGTGAATCGGCGACGGCTCGTCGCCGATTTTTGTATTAGTTGGGAGGATGAGAAAGAGCGATAGCTGGAGTTAAAGCAATCTAATATAATGGCCTTGCCCTGGCCAGGCGCATAATCGCGCCGCCGCCGGAGGCAGGCGATCAAGGGCAGGAACGGTCATTGATATGTCAATGTCACCTGTTGGACAAGCAGATAGTTTCGGTATATCGAGCGGGAAGCCTTGACATGCCAATAGGGCTGTGCTAGAAAGTGATAGTGCTCACGTTATGTTGTGTGAGCGGCGGGCCGAGATGGGGTGGCGGGGGTACTGTATCTTGGGCGTGGATAATCGGCGGCGGCTCGTCGCCGATTTTGTTTGTCTGGAGGATGAGAAAGGGCGAAAGCTAGAGGTCAAGCAATCTAAATAGAAAGAGCCCCGCACGGCCAGAACCACACGGGGCAGACAAGAGGACGCCGCATTACCAGAGCCCTTTGCCATGTTTAATTATAAAACAGGGTCGGTTCCACGGCAATGGGGCCGACCCTTGTTTGGTTTACCGGCGGTGCGCCCCTATGGGCGCTCGTATGGGCGGGGTACCACTAAATGCCGGTGATGCCATACCACGGCCGATTCATTTCGAAACGGCGGGAAAAGAACGAAAGCATGGACGGCAGGTAGATAGAAGGAAGTGAGCAGCGTAAGTGGTCGCTAGCGCGACTGGTGCGCGGATGGGAGCCGCATGAGATGACGCGGCCTTTCTTACCAGGTGAAGACCGCGGCTCGCAACAGGGGCCGCGGCGTGTCGTTCTGATGCGCGG
>CBDURB010000345.1:0-2097 GCA_965369585.1 uncultured bacterium | reverse complement strand
ATCTGGAGGACGCTCAGGACATCTGGTCGCGGATTCAGGTGCCGGTGCTCCTGATTAAAGGGGCAGAGAGCTGGGCGCCGGACCCAGAGAAATCCGGCCGGGCGGTGACGATACGGGACTACCGATCCGTTGCCGTTCAGGACGCGGGCCACTGGGTGCATCATGACCAGCTGGACCGGTTCCTGGAAGCCGTTACGGAGTTCCTGGGAGAGTAGTCACTGGTGCACAAGCACAGGGTGGTCTAGCCGTGCGTTGGCGTCCCTCGGGATTTAGGATGAGCCGCTGCCATCCCAAGACTCGCCGATGGCCGGGACGCGGCCATCCGCTGCGACAGCATCCCTAGCGTCAGGAGAGTCGTGGGGCGCGATGCGTCCGGCGCGCTCCACTTTCAGGAAGGCATGTACTGCTTCGGGGTCGAACTGGGTGCCGGAGTTGCGGACGATTTCGTTGATAGCATTCTGGTGGGAGCCGGCACGGCGGTATGGGCGGTGGGAAGTCATAGCGTCATAGGAGTCGACGACGGAGAAGATGCGTGCGCCGATGGGGATATCTTCACCCTGAAGGCCACGGGGGTAACCGTTACCATCGTGGTGCTCATGGTGAGAGTGGATGATCTCGGCAGCGTGCTGCAGCGCCTCAATGCCAGCCACGAGCTCGTAGCCAAGACGAGGATGACGCCGCATCTCCACCCACTCGTCGTCTGTGAGCGGGCCGGCTTTGGTCAGCACCGCGTCAGCGACACCGATCTTTCCGATGTCATGCAGGGCAGCAGCCTGCTCGATCCGCTTAACATCAGGCTTGGTCAGTCCCATCTCCTCGGCCACCTGCCCGGCCATGCGGGCGACACGCTGGGAATGGCCCTGAGTGGCGCTATCGCGCATGTCCAGGGCGTTGCAGAGCACTTGCATGATGGACTGATACTCCCGGCTGGCCAGGCGGAGGTTCTCGAGGGTAAGGCCGATCACAACGCCCATTGACTCCAGGAGCTTGCGATCGCGCAGGTCGCTCGAGGAGCGGTCGGCGATAAGGAAGAGCACCGCAATTACGCGATCCAGAGCGGTAAGGGGCACGGCTGCCACCCAGCACTGCTGGTCTGAGAGGCCGGCCCAGTGGGGGACATCCTTTGCCTCAAGGAGGACGGCTCGACCGTCCATGATATCGGCACCGAATGGCGCGTCATCGAGGGCGATAGCCCCTACACCCAGGGACTCCAGCGACAGGCCATAGCTGCACACCGGGATGGTATGCGTCTCCTCGTCCAGCCAGGCAAGGACCGCAGCACGGGCGTTCAGCCAATCGGCGACGAGGCGGGTGGAGAGATCGCAGGCCTCCCTCATATCCTGGGCGGCGCCAAGTTTTATGGCGAGGATATTGGGGTAGGCGCTCTGCTTGCGGAGCTTCGTCATATACCAGAAGGTGCCTTCAATGGCGGCCGTGGAGATGACAACGGCCACGCCGTACCAGACGCTGAGCTGGAGGACGTTGAGTGCCAGGAAGTAGTAGTACAGGACAAGGGGTAGGGTGATGCCCAGGTAGACTCCAACCTGCACCCAGCGCTTGACGATGAGCACCTCGCGTATCGGGTCGGGGAGTATGTTGTCGTGCTGAGACTTCATGTCTGGTGGACTTTCGGTTTGAAAACGTTCTGCCCCGGGCGCTGAGACACCTTGGGGATATCCATCGCCGGCCCCTGCTCGTTAAGCCGGCCGACCAGCAGAAGGCCTGCTCCAACGATTCGCAGCATCCAGCGAGTACCTCGAGACTGTTTTGCGTCGCTGCTGATCGAGACCTCTAAGGCCTCGGCAGGACTAAAATCGCTTGGTTTAGTCATGCTGACTTCAGTAAACGCGTGTGTAATCTACCTAGGCTGATTTATATGGCTTGAATCTACAGATTCAGACGCTACCTGGAAATGTGTTGTTACATGAATCAGAATTCTTTCATACCGTGAGTGGCCGCTGTTGAAGAGCCTCATCTACGGTTATACAATTCAGGCGGTGCGGGCCCGTAGCTCAAGGGCAGAGCGACCGGCTCATAACCGGTTGGTTGGAGGTTCGAATCCTCCCGGGCCCACCATTGTTATTGCGTTATGCTGCA
>CBDURB010000344.1:0-2106 GCA_965369585.1 uncultured bacterium | reverse complement strand
CTCGACGCCGGCAAGTTGTACAGCACCCAGTGCACCCACGTGCCCACAGGCGCGTCCGGGTCATCGTTGATGAGGGCGAAACTCTGGGTACCCTCGGGTGGGTCCTTCCACTGGAGCGGTGGAGAGACGTCCTGGTCGTCACACGTGTACTTCATCGGAATGGGGTCGCCGTTGGCGAAGGCGGCACTCGTCAGCTCGAAGGGCATCGCTGGGCCTCCTTTCAGCTAATGGACTCGCGTGCCGCGATTGTGCGCCTGGGCCGGGCGGGTGTCAACGGGGCTGGCACACCCCGTCGGCCTCGCAGCGACGGCTCATCTTGGGAGCGACACGCGTAGTAGTAGTCCATTTGTTTGCCCAGTTGGGTCAAAAATACCATGGCGGCGACACTGGAATGAGCTAGAATGTCGGGGCTTTAGGGAAAGGAAATTGTGGTGGAGGCCGAAAGGAGGCAGGAACCATGGAAGCGTCCCTGTTCATGCTTGGCAGCTTGGCCTTCCTAGGTCTATTGGTGGCGTGCGCCATGCGGGCGTTCACCGAGAGCGCTCGTGAGGTCGGCCGTGAGGAGGAGGCACAGCGCCGCCTGGCTGAGCTGGAGGCGGAGGAGGAGCGGCTGCGCAAGGCCGCCGCCTAGCCGCACAGCTGACCTGCCGCGCCCCCGCTGCCGCACGCGGGTTTCGCGGCGCTGGGCGGGTGTCAGCCTATTCGACTACGCAGGCTGTGCCATAAGCTAGGACTTCCGCCGCTCCACCCATAACCTGAGATGTCGCGAGGCGCGTGGCAACGATCGCGTTGGCTCCAAGCTTGCGGGCCTCGTCTATCATCTGGTCAATGGCCTCATCGCGGCTTTCCTCCAATAGCTCGGCGTATACCCCCACCTTGCCGCCGAACACGTTGCGGATACCGGCCTGAATATCCCTGACCCCACCGCGGGCCCGAACTGAGTGACCGCGGACTAAGCCAAGAGTCTTCTCAACGCGCCGACCCGGAATCTCGTCCGTGGTTGTAATTAGGATATCGTCTTGAGCCACTTGCGAGCCTCCTCCCTGCAAGGCACAGCCCCGCCGCGATTGTGCGCCTGGGCTGGGCGGGTGTCAACGGGGCTTCGGCGCGCCCCGCGATTCGAAGATCCCAACCGTGTGGCCCAAGTACCAGCGCTCCCCGGTACCCTTCAGCACGCGGCCCTCGCGGCCTACTTCGGCCAGCGTTCTATGGCAGCGTGGGCAGACGGGCAGGACCTCACGGCGCCAGGAGGCGGCTACGTGGGGGTAGCCGTTCTGGACGGTAAGGGCGAAGGTTGGGGCGGGCGAGCGATCACAGAATACGCAGCAACCCACGGCCAGAGTCTAGATGCCTGCCGAGGATAGAGCCAACTAGCAGGCGACACTAAGGCAGATTAGTGTCGGCATGTGCGATAGAGCCGATCCTGGAAATGCTACGTTCTCTGCGGATTGCGGAAATGATCGCGAACGGGTCAGAATGCGAGCCTAATCTTCCTCCCGCCACCTCACCTCGAACAACCGTACGTCAGCCCCGGGATTCGCCAACGGACGCCGCCATCTGCGGGGCTAGTTGGCCCCTTGTCGGCGCTTGATCGCCGTGCTAGCATTATCGTGATTGTTGATGCTTTCTATGACACTGTGGCTCCGATCTGTCGGGGCCGCTCATGTTGTAGACGAGGTTAAAGTTCTGCGTCGGCTCCCCCACAACCCACCCCCAGCTAGAGGACCGGACCTTAACCGAGGAAGAAGAAAGGAGGTCATGGAGTGGCCTACGAAGACCGTAACCTGACCTGTGTGGAGTGTAACTCAGAGTTCGTCTTCAGCGCGGACGACCAGCAGTTCCACGCGGAGCGCGAATACCAGGAACCCAAGCGTTGCCCTTCCTGTCGGCAGGCCCGGCGCGGCGGCGGAGGAGGAGGTGGCTATGGAGGAGGCGGCTACGGAGGCGGCGGTGGCTACGGCGGCGGCGGTTCCCGCCAAATGCACGACGCGACCTGCGCCGACTGCGGCAACGCCTGCCAGGTCCCGTTCCAGCCGACCCAGGACCGGCCCGTCTACTGCAGCGACTGCTTCTCCAAGCATAAGCCGAGCCGCTAGGGCTGGTAGC
>CBDURB010000343.1:0-2115 GCA_965369585.1 uncultured bacterium | reverse complement strand
GCTGAGCCCGTCCAGGTAGGCCTTCGCCTGCGTGATACAGATGATCCCCCAGCGGAGGTTGCCGAACACCTCCCAGAAACGGACGCGTGCCGGGTCCACGGGCGAACCGCCGGCCGCCTCGTAGGCGCGCCAGAACTCCTCCCGAGTGCCGATGCCGCCCACAGGCAGGTCATCGTTGCCAAAGCGCCAGGAGCGGACGCATATCCAACCGAGGTCCTCCATGGGGTCGCCGATGTGGGCCAGCTCCCAATCCAGGATGGACCGTGCCCCTTCGGGGCCGAAGATGACGTTGCCGATGCGGTAGTCGCCGTGAACCAGGGTTCGCCCAGACGGGCGCCCGCCCGGGCGCTCCTCCGCTGGCGGCAGGTGCTGCCGCAGCCAGCGGAACGCCAGCTCGAAGCTCGGGTGCGGCTCCGGCGTCACGGCGCGGTACGTCTGCTCGTACCGCGTCACCTCATTCTCGGCCGGAGAGCAGTCAGGTGGGGGCGCCGGCAGCTCGTCCAGCCCCTGCCCCTCGGTGGGTACGCGATGGATGTTGGCCAGGATCGCGCCCAGCTGTCCCGTCATCGCCCGGCGAGCCTCGGCGTAGATGTCGTCGCGCAGAAGGCGGCGCGGGATCGTCTCGCCCTCAACCCGTTCCATGAGGAAGGAGGGCATCCCAAGCGAGTCGTCGCCCATGAGATGCACCTTCGGTACGGGAACACCCTCCTCGCCGGCAGCCTTTAGAAGAGCGTACTCCATCTCTCGCGGCATAAGGTTGGGCCCTCGGCGCGGGTCGCCGCGCAGGATCAGCGCCCGTCTGCTGGTCTCACCGCCGGCGTTCTCGATCACGGCATCGAACGACCAGGTCTGCCGTGAGGCGCCGCCGGTTAGCAGGCGAAGCCCCTCGATCCGGACGGAACGGGCGCCGTGGGATCGCTTGAGGAACTCCGTCAGCCGTTCGGCGAGCTGTTCTGGGGTCAACCTACTGGATCTGGTCCAGATACTCGGAGATGCCCAGGCCGGTGCGGCCCTCGCAGCGGTATTCGGTCATCCCCTCGCCGATGTGAGTGACCATGCCGGCCCGCCGGTTGCGCAGGGGGATGAACCCCTTCACGCTGCCCTCCAGGGTGAGCCGCTCCCCGCTCTCCAGCCCCAGCGTCGCGGTCAGGCGTTGCTGGTGGTAAGGAGAGTCGGGCGGAAACTCGGTGTCGATCTTCACTGTGCTTATCCGTTCCAGGCTTTCCCCGCGAAAGACGACGCCGCTCTGGATGCTGGCGCCCTCAGCAGGGCAGACCTCCGAGACCATCAGGCCGAAGTCCGGGCCGAAGGTGCAGTTGAGCCAGCGGTAGTACTTCAGCGCCTGCCAGTATCGAGGTCCCCAGGAGTGGTCGCGCAGGCCCAGGCCGTTGATCTCTATACTCTCCCCGTCGATAACCAGAGTGCCACGGATCCGCATGTGCTGCTCGTAGTGGGCGCGGGCGAACTCCCTCTCCGGGTCCACGGCCTCACTCTGGGCGCCGGTGGATCCGAACACCGGCCCCACGGCCTCATGGATCAGATCAAGGCTCACCTGCTTGTGGGGGTTCTCCCGGAACGCCTGCCCCGGCTCCGCCATCTGCTCCGGCTCCCGCAGGAACACGGCCGATCCTTCGTACAGCGTCCGGTGCTTCGCCAGCGGCTCCACCACCTCAAACCTCATCCCGCCCGCATCAAAGGCGTCGTTATCGGCGATCTCGGGCCGCTTGTAGTTGAACATCACCTCTCCGCCCGGGAGATAGAGACAGAGGGTGATCTCCGCATACCTCTCGTTAGCCCGGTTGCCGATGCGCAGGAAGCCCCCGTAGCCGCGCTCCCCGTCGAAGAAGTTGAAGTACATGCTCTCGTTGAAGTTCTTCTCCGGGCCCAGGGGGTGAGTGAACTCGTCCTTCGCCTGAATGTCGCCGTAGACCGAAACCATAGGCGCCTCCTCGTCTGGCCGCGGGCGCTCGCCTGGTTGATTCTAGCACTTCATGAACGCTCAGCGACCGCCGGTTCGCGCTGGAACTCCATCCGCCTCAGTCCCAAGAACTGGCGATGCCCCAGAGCCGTTCACGCTCTGAGGCACCAAACTGGCTCCCCGGGCAGGACTCGAAC
>CBDURB010000342.1:0-2119 GCA_965369585.1 uncultured bacterium | reverse complement strand
GGAGACGGATGTGGCCGGCTGAAAGTCGGGCACGCCGCTGGCGGTGGTGCCGTCCGGCAGCACGGTGTAGCGCAGGCGTACGTTCTCGATGGGCTGGTCGCTGTGGGCGGAGAGGCTGAACTCCATGCCATCGGGGAAGCGGTTCTCGACCCCGCCGTCGGTCACGCTGAGGGTCTGAGCGGACAGCGACCGTGGCGCAAGGGCGAGCGCAGCCAGAAGCAGAAGCGCCAGGAGCAGCAACGGGCGCACGCTAGTCACCCAGGGTCGCCTTCTGAAAAGCGCCAAGCAGTTCATCGATGTCGCCGTCCAGGACGCCTTCGGCGTCGCTCGTCTCGTAGCCGGTGCGGTGGTCCTTCACCATCTTGTACGGATGGAGGACGTAGGAGCGGATCTGGTTGCCCCAGGCGGCGGATATGTGCTCTCCCTTCAGTTTCTGCTTATCCTTAGCCTTTTGCGCGAGCTCGCGCTCCAGGAGCCGCGCTTCGAGAACTTTGAGGGCGCTCTCCTTGTTGCGGTGCTGGGAGCGCTCGTTCTGGCAGGAGACGGTGATACCGGTGGGGAGATGCGTGATGCGGACGGCGGTGGCGTTCTTCTGGACGTTCTGTCCACCCTTGCCGGAGGCGCGGAAGACGTCGATGCGGAGGTCATCGGCGTCGAGGTTGACCTCGGCGGCGCTCTCGACCTCGGGCAGGACCTCGACGAGGGCGAACGAGGTGTGGCGGGCGTGAGCGGCATCGAAGGGTGACAGGCGGACGAGCCGGTGGACGCCGCGCTCAGCGCGCAGGTAGCCGTAGGCGCTGCGGCCGCCGACCTCTATGGTCACGCTCTTGACGCCGGCTTCCTCGCCGGGTGTCATGTCCAGGATACCGGCGTCGTAGTCGCGCTTCTCGGCCCAGCGCAGGTACATGCGCAGCAGCATCTCCGTCCAGTCCTGGGAGTCGGTGCCGCCAGCGCCGGCGTGGATAGCGAGGATGGCGTTGCGGCGGTCGTACTCGCCGGAGAAGGCGAGTGTTAGCTCCAGGGCGTCCAGTTGAGCGACAAGCTTGTCGAGATCGGCGGTGACGGCGGCGGCGAGCGCCTTGTCGCCCTCCGCCTGGGCCAACTCCTGAAGTTCCAACGTCTCGCGGGCCCTGGTCTCCACTCCTCGCCACACCTCCACCTGCTCCCGCGCGTCAGCCAGGCGACGCATCACCTTCTGCGCCTCGTTGGAGTCGTCCCAGAAGCCCGATAGCGAGGACTGGCGCTCGAGCTGTTCGATCTCTATTTCCAGCTTGGGGACGTCAAAGACGTTGGAGGACGTGCTGAATGCGCTGCTGAAGCTGCTCCAGGGCCAGTTTTGTCTCTTGCATGGGTGATTCGTACCTCCTCTTGGATTATAACGCAGGGGAGCGCTAGAGCAGCGATATACGCCGGCCTGAGGGTCAGCGCGGCGCTTCCTGGAGCCGGCGGCCCTTCGAGAGCTGATCCGCCAGCCGGGTGGGCTCCGGCAGCCGGTAGCCCCGGCACAACCGGAGGACCCACTCGGCGGCCTGCTGTAGGCCGATGCGGTGGCCAACGGAGACGTAGACCGGGGAGACGCGGTCGCGGGTGCGGAGGACGAGGCCGAGGAGGTCGGGGCCGTCGGTCAGCTCGGCGCTGCCTCCGGCTTCCGGCGGGGGCTCTTCGTGCTGACCGACGAGGCGGCTCTTGGCGACGCCTATGGTGGGGACGTCCAGGAGGAGGCCGAGATGGCAGGCGAGGCCGAAGCGTCGCGGGTGGGAGAGGCCGTGGCCGTCGACGAGGAGGAGGTCCGGCGTCCGCTCCAGCTTCTCGAAGGCGCGGGCGAGGACGGGCACCTCGCGGAAGGCGAGGAGGCCGGGGACGTAGGGGAAGGGGACGGGCTCGTCGACGAGGTGGTGCTCGACGAGGCGGAGGTCGGGGTAGGAGAGGAGGACGACGGCGCCGCAGCCGTTCGACCGTTCGGCTCCGCTCCGGGCAGGCTTGCCGAGGGCGATGTCGGCGCCGGCGACGTAGCGAACGCCTTCGGGGCTATCCCCGGGGTCGCCTTCGGCGACGACCTGAGGGGCGAGGCGGGCCTGGATGGCCGACGCCTCGGCGGGGGTGACGCGCCAGGGGTGGA
>CBDURB010000341.1:0-2127 GCA_965369585.1 uncultured bacterium | reverse complement strand
CGAAGCAACGGGCGAGGGAGGGCGTCACCGCCGAGGCCGACGGGCTCATTGAGGTCAGCCGCCAAATCCACTCCAACCCGGAGCTTGCGATGGAGGAGCGGCAGGCGGCCGCCCTGCTGATCGACCGGCTGGAGGCCCACGGCTTCCAGGTGGAGCGCAACGTCAACGGCCTGGAGACGGCGTTCCTCGCCAGCTGGGGCGAGGGGCCGGTGACGATCGCCTACCTCTGCGAGTACGATGCCCTGCCGGAGATCGGGCACGCCTGCGGGCACAACCTAATCGCCACCGCGGGGCTGGGCGCCGCCTACGGCCTCAAGGCCGCGCTTTCGCCCAGCCAGGTGCGCCTTCTCGTGTTCGGCACGCCCGGCGAGGAAGGGAATGGCGGCAAAGTCATCATGCTGGAGCGCGGCGCCTTCGAAGGGGTGGACGTGGCGCTGATGGCTCATCCTTCGCCCGTGGACGTGGATATGCCTCCCATGTACGGCGTCGATGAGGTGGAGGTGGAGTACACGGGACAATCGGCGCACGCCTCCATCGCGCCTGAGATGGGGGTGAACGCCCTGGACGGCCTGGTCCTGGCCTACCAGGGGATCGCCCAGCTTCGCCAGCACATCCGGCGCGACTCCCGTATCCACGGCATCATCACGAACGGCGGCTCCGCGCCCAACGTGGTGCCGGACCGGGCGGAGGGGACGTTCCTGGTGAGGGCGCTGAGACCGGCCTATCTGGAGGAGCTGAAGGGGAAGGTGGAGCGCTGCTTCGAGGCCGGCGCCGCCGCCTCCGGCGCTGAGGTGGAGATCAAGTGGCGCCCCTGGCCCTACGCGCCGATGCGCAACAACACGTCGCTCGCCGCCGCCTACCGCGCCAACGCCGTGTCGGTCGGGCGTACCTTTATCGATGTGCGGCTGGACTCCACCGGCAGCACGGATATGGGCAACGTGAGCCAGGAAATCCCCTCTATCCACCCGATGTTCGGCATTGGGGCGATGGCGTTCAACCACACGCCGGCATTCACGGAGGTGTGCGCCACAGACGCGGCGCACGGCGCGATGGTGCAGGTGGCGCAGGCGCTGGCGATGACCGGCGTCGATGTGGCGCTGGAGCCGGACCTGCTCCAGCGGGCCAAGGAAGAGTTCGCGTCCGGCAGGGGGTATCCGTAGAAGTCTGCCGGGTCCGCTCGTCCTTCGACAGGCTCAGGATGAGCGGGAGGCGAGTCGATGTCTAGAAGGCTCCCGTGAAGAGGATTCGGCGCCAGCGAGCCCGGTGCGCCTCCGACAGAGATAGCGCAGAAACGATCAATGTGATGGCTGCATCTCCCCAGAGTTGATACTTTCCGAGGATTCCCTGCGCATCGGGAAACTCGAGGCCGAGGAGCGGCCAGAACAGAGTCTGTGGGTAGAGGACAACGGGATCGACTAGGGGGTGGGCGAGAGCGCCGGCTCCGACTAGAAAGGGACGCGTGTCCCCCCGACGAGCGAAAAACAGTCCCAGGAGGAGGAGCGAGAGTGGCAGGAGCAGGGCGTGGCCGAAGATGTGGTCGTCGTTGAAGGCGTTGGGGAATAGGAACCAGGTCAACGGCTTATCGATCAGGTCCGGCAGAAGGGCACCCAGCGCCACGAACCGATAATCGATACGGTCACGGTGGGCACTAGCTACGGTAGCCGGGTGCGGATTCGCGACGATGCCCGCACGAGTCGCGGGTCTAGACCATGATGGGCGCGATAGGCGGCGTAGCAGCCTATCCCCCGCCCACACTGCTCCGCAGGCGATGGTGATGTGTGTTAACGGGTACATCAAGATATCCAACGTCTACGCGTACCGTCAGTGACGCTGCCAAATTGGAGATCACCAGTCGGCGTGGGCATCATGTTCCTATGAACCCGAACCAGGATGACCTGTCCGGCAAGTGGGTGTGGACCTGGAACTGGCGTCGCTGCGACGGCGGCGGTTTCCGGCTCAGCCGCGTTATCGCTTCCTCTCGGGGTGGGCCATACGGAACACGGCCTCTATAATAGGCGCCGTGCATCTTACGTTGGCTACACTCGCCCAAGTAGAGGAGGCCTTGCTACGAGGTACGACTACGATGTCGCGGTAGTCGGCGCCGGGCCGGCTGGGTCCCGCTCAGCG
>CBDURB010000340.1:0-2139 GCA_965369585.1 uncultured bacterium | reverse complement strand
CGCGACTTCACCATCGGCATGAAGGTGGTAACCGCAGACGGCCGCATCACCAAGGCGGGTGGTCGCGTGGTGAAGAACGTGGCCGGCTACGACCTTTGCAAGCTGTACATCGGGTCGCTCGGCACGTTGGGCGTGATCGTGGAGGCCGCCTTCAAGCTCGCCCCGACGGCCAAGGTTGAGAGAACCGCCGTCGTCACCTTCGAGACGCCCGGCCGGGCTTGCGCCTTCGCCGCCGAGCTCCAACATCGCCGCCTCAGCCTGCGCGCTGTCCAGCTACTCAACACCACGGCGGCTTCCGCCGTCGAGCTAGCCCAGCAAGGGCTCTGCGCCCTCGTCCTGGATCTAGCCGGCACGCCTCAGGCCGTGGAGCGCTCCCGCCGCGAGATAGGCGACCTGGCGCAGGACGCCGCCGCCGACCTCCGCGACGAAGAGAACGCCGAAAAGGCGCGGGAGAGCAGAATGCGACTCGGCTCCGCTAAGGAAGCGTATCTCTTATGTAAAGCCACCGCCCTGCCCACGCATCTTCCGGCCCTCATCGAATCCCTGGAGACCGTGGATGGGCCGCCCCACATCCTCGCCCTACCCACCGTCGGCGTCCTTTACGCCTCCTGGCCCCGACTTGAGGACGCCGAAGCAGCGGTAGGCCGTCTGCGTACAGCGGTGACCGCGGTAGACGGCTCCCTCGTCCTGGAGCGCTGCCCCCTGGAGATCAAGCCCCGCCTGGATGTCTTCGGCGACCCGCTCCCATCCTTCGACCTCATGCGCCGCGTCAAGGAGCAGTTCGACCCCAAGGGCATCCTCAGCCCAGGGCGCTACCTGGGAAGGCTCTGATGCCCGAAAAGCCCACCTTCTCCGGGCCCTTCGCCCCCAGCGACATCGACCTCTCCCGCTGCGTCCACTGCGGCCTCTGCCTCCAGCACTGCCCCACCTACACCGAGACCGGCCTGGAGACGGAGTCGCCCCGCGGACGGCTCTACCTCATCAAGGCGATCGCCGAGGAGCGGATCGAAGCCACTCCAACGGCGGTCGGCCACCTGGACCTCTGCCTTCAGTGTCGCAACTGCGAGGCCGTCTGTCCCTCCGGCGTCCCTTACGGCCGCATCATGGAGGGAGCGCGCGCGGAGCTCCTGGCCAACCGACCTCCTCCGGCCTGGCGGCTGCGCGCCCTCTTCCTGCGCGAGGTCATCGCCCGGCCGCGCCGCATGGCCGCCTTCGCTACGCTCCTTCGCCTTTACCGCACCTCCGGCCTGCGCTGGCTGGCCGAGCGCGCGCCCTTTCTGCGCGAGCGCGTTATCCTGGCGCCCACCATATCCGGCCCCACGTTCCGAGCCCGCAGCGTCCTCGCCCGGCCTCGGGGCGAGGCACGCGGGCGCGTCGCCCTGCTGACCGGCTGCATCATGCCCCACGCCTACGGCCGCGTCCACGAGGCCACCGTCCGCGTGCTGGCCCGCAACGGCTTCGAGGTGGTGGCGCCGCCGGGTCAGGCCTGCTGCGGCGCCCTCCACGCCCACAACGGCGACCGCCCCACGGCCCGCGCCCTCGCCCACCGCAACATCGACGCCTTCCTCGACGCGGGAGTCGGCGCCGTCGTTGTCAACTCCGCCGGCTGCGGCTCCGCCATGAAGGAGTACGGCGAGCTGCTAGCCGACGACCCCGATTACGCCGAGAAGGCGGAGCGCTTCGCCGGAATGGTGAAGGACGTGACGGAGCTGCTGGCCGAGCTGCCCCTCGAGCGTCCCTCCAACCGCGTCGAGGCCGATGTCACCTTTCAAGACCCCTGCCACCTGGCCCACGCCCAGCGCATCACCAGCGCCCCCCGAGAGCTGCTGGCCGCCATCCCCGGCCTGCGTCTGGTGGAGATGGCACAGCCGGACCGCTGCTGCGGCAGCGCCGGCGTCTACTCGTTGGTCCACCGCGAGATGTCCCTTGATCTGCTCGATGGCAAGATGCGGGAGATCGCCGCCACCGGCGCCGATGTCATCGCCACCGCCAACCCCGGCTGCATGGCGCAACTGGAGGCCGGCCTGCGCCGTCACCGCCTCCCTGGACGCGTCGTCCACGTTGTGGAGCTGCTGGACGAGGCATATGGAAGAGCGTAGATGTAGCGGCGACCTTTAGGTCGCCACGATAGCTCTAGAG